>NZ_JBEYWC010000017.1:0-136093 GCF_040704505.1 Streptomyces sp. NPDC047002 | reverse complement strand
CGGCCGTGCGGCCGTCCCCTCCGGCGCCTCCACCGGCGCCTTCGAGGCCCTTGAGCTGCGGGACGGTGACCAGAACCGCTACCAGGGCAAGGCCGCGCCTGCACGCGCGGCACCACGGTCAGAGGGGGTGGGGCGGAGCTTGAGCAGTCAGGTGCGGGGAGGAGCGTGGAGCCGTGCCGGAGGGGCTGTGCCGGGCGGAGCCGGCCGTGGAGCTGGTCCGGGTGGAGCTGGTCCGGGCAAGGGGACCGTATTCCCGTCCTCACGCGACCGCAATATGTCGACGTGTGAATGTCGAATCTATTGCTTTCCTTTGCAACAATCTCGCTGTGTGGCCGTCAGAACCGGACGGGTGCCGGCGCCTCCCCGGAGCGCGGGGCCCCGGCGGGGCGCGGCGCACGGCGTACCACCCGATCAGGGCCGGTAGATCGCCTCCTGGTGGGTACGAACCCCGCCGTACCGTGTCAGCACCCGACGACACAGAGAGCGAGGCGCAGCGATGCCCGAGCCGAGCAGCGGCGGAGACGATCTCTTCGGACCGCACAACCTCCCCTACGGCGTGTTCAGCACGGCCGACGAGCCCGGCAGGCGGCGGGTCGGGGTGCGGCTGCACGACCGCGTCCTCGACGCGGGCGCGGCGGCGCGGGCGCTCGGCTCGCCGTACGGGACGCTGCTCGACCAGCCGGACCTGGGGCCGCTGATGGCGGCGGGGCGCACGGCCTGGCGGGACGTCAGGCGGGCGCTGACGGCCTGGGTGAGCGTGCCGTCCCACCGCGCCGAGCTCGAACCGCTGCTGCACCCGCTGGACGCCGTGGAGCTGCACCTGCCGTACGCGGTCGCCGACTACGCCGACTTCTACTCCAACGAGCACCACGCGGCCAACGCGGGGGCCATCCTGCGCCCCGACCGGCGCGGACTGACCCCGAACTGGAAGCACCTGCCGGTCGGTTACCACGGCCGCGCCGGGACGGTCGTGGTCTCGGGAACCGATGTCGTACGGCCGACCGGCCAGCGCAAAACTGCGACAGACCCCGTGCCGGTCTTCGGGCCCAGCACGAAGCTGGACATCGAGGCCGAGGTCGGCTTCGTCGTCGGTACGCCGTCGCCGCAGGGCTTTCCCGTGCCGCTTTCCGCCTTCCGCGACCATGTCTTCGGGGTGTGCCTGCTCAACGACTGGTCGGCCCGCGACCTCCAGGCGTGGGAGGGGCAGCCTCTCGGCCCGTTCCTCGCCAAGTCGTTCGCCACGTCGGTCTCCGCGTGGGTGACCCCGCTCGATGCACTGGACGCGGCGCGCGTGGCGCCGCCGCCGCGCACCGAGCCGCTGCTGCCGTATCTGGACGACACGGACGAGGAGGACCCGGGCGGCTTCGACCTGCGCCTCACCGTCAGCGTCAACGGCGAGGCCGTCGCGCACCCGCCGTTCTCCTCGATGTACTGGACGGCCGCGCAGCAGCTCGCCCACCTCACGGTGAACGGCGCCTCGCTGCGCACCGGCGACCTCTACGGCTCCGGCACCGTCAGCGGCCCCGAGCGCGCCCAGCGCGGCTCCCTGCTCGAACTGACCTGGGACGGCACCGAGCCCCTCGACCTCGCCACCGGCAAGCGCACCTATCTGGAGGACGGCGACGAGGTCGCCCTCACCGCCTGGGCCCCCGGCCCCCACCGCACCAGGATCGGCCTCGGCGAGGTCACCGCCCGCATCACCCCGCCCCTGACGGACGCGTGAGCCGCGTCAACGCCCGACACCCCGGACATCCCTTCGAGTGGACATGATCATCTTTCCGACGGTTACGCTGGGTACACCCGCGAGACTCCGTCGCATGGGAGCAGCAATGAGTGTCGAGCACAACCCGGTGCCAGCCCCCGGTTCACCGGAGTACGGGTGGAACGTGCCGCCTGTGGGCGGCTGGGCCGCCGACGACCTGGACCGGCTTCCTGACCTGCCTCCGCACACGGAGCTGATCGACGGGAGCCTCGTCCTCGTGAGTCCGCAGACCCTGTTCCACACCCGGGCCGTGAGCTTCTTGGAGTGGCAGTTGCAGTCCGTGGCCCCCACCGATCTGGAGGTCGTGCGCGAGTTCACCATCGACATCGACCGGCAGAACCGTCCGGAACCCGACGTCGTCGTGGTGCGGGGCGACGCGGTGCTCGACGGGGCCCAGACCAGGTTCCCCGCCGAGTCCGTCCTGCTGGCCGTGGAGGTCGTCTCGCCCGAGTCGCTGTCACGCGACCGCGAGACCAAGCCGGTGAAGTACGCGCGGGCCGGCATCGACCACTACTGGCGGGTGGAGAACCACGAGGGACGCGCCGTGGTGTACGTCTTCGAGCGTGAGCCTGCCACCGGCGCCTACACCAGCACCGGGATCTTCCACGACCGGCTCAAGGTCTCCGTGCCGTTCCCCGTCGACCTCGATCTCGCCGAGATCGGCCCCCGTCGCCGCAGCCGTTAGCCGGACGGACGCGGCGCGGCCCGGGCGCCCTTGGCGGGGCGGCCGGGCCGCGAGGGGGCGGGCGGGTCAGCGGGCGAAGGTGCCTGCCTGGGTGGCGAGGTCCAGGAAGTACTGGGGGGCCAGGCCGAAGACGAGGACGACCGCCACCGAGACGCCGATGGTGACCATCGTCAGCGGGGAGGGCACGGCGACCGTGGGGCCGTCCGGGCGGGGCTCGCTGAAGAACATCAGGACGATCACGCGGATGTAGAAGAACGCCGCGATCGCCGAGGCGGCCACGCCGACCACCACGAGCGGCACCGCTCCCCCGCCGGCCGCGGCCTTGAAGACCGCGAACTTGCCGGAGAAGCCCGAGGTCAGCGGGATGCCGGCGAACGCCAGCAGGAAGACCGCGAAGACCGCGGCCACCAGCGGCGAACGGCGGCCGAGGCCCGCCCACTTGGACAGGTGTGTCGCCTCGCCGCCCGCGTCGCGCACCAGGGTGACGACGGCGAACGCGCCGACCGTCACGAAGGAGTACGCCACCAGGTAGAACAGCACCGACGAGATGCCGTCGGGCGACGCCGCGATCACACCGGAGAGGATGAACCCGGCGTGCGCGACCGACGAGTACGCCAGCAGGCGCTTGATGTCGGTCTGCGTGATGGCGACGATCGCGCCGCCGACCATCGTGATGATCGCGACGCCCCACAACACCGGGCGCCAGTCCCAGGTCAGGCCCGGCAGCACCACGTACAGCAGGCGCAGCAGCGCGCCGAAGGCGGCGACCTTCGTGGCCGCTGCCATGAAGCCCGTCACCGGCGTGGGCGCGCCCTGGTACACGTCGGGCGTCCACATGTGGAACGGCACGGCGCCGACCTTGAACAGCAGCCCCATCAGCAGCAGCGCTCCGCCGATCAGCAGCAGCGCGTCATTGCCCATGGTGCCGGCGAGCGCCGGGTCCACGCTGCGCACCGTGCCGTCGACCACGTCGGCGATCTGCGCGTACGTGACGGAGCCCGCGTACCCGTACAGCAGGGCGATGCCGAACAGCAGGAACGCCGAGGAGAACGCGCCGAGCAGGAAGTACTTGACCGCCGCCTCCTGCGACATGAGGCGCTTGCGGCGGGCGACGGCGCACAGCAGGTACAGCGGAAGCGAGAAGACCTCAAGGGCGACGAACAACGTCAGCAGGTCGTTGGCCGCGGGGAAGACCAGCATGCCCGCGACCGCGAACATCACCAGCGGGAACACCTCGGTGGTGGTGAACCCGGCCCGGGTCGCGGCCTTCTCCGCGTCGCTGCCCGGCACCGCGGCCGCCTCGGCGGCGAAGGAGTCGACGCGGTGCGCCCCTGCCGCCGGGTCGAGCCGCCGCTCCGCGAAGGTGAACACCGCGACGACCGCGGTCAGCAGGATCGTGCCCTGGAGGAACAGGGCGGGCCCGTCGACGGCGACCGCGCCCTCCGCCGCGATGTGCGCCTTCGACGCGCTGCCGTACCCGTCCGAGGCGAGCGCCACCACCGCGGCGAACGCGGCGGCGAGCCCGAGGACCGCGAGGATCACCTGGGCGTGGTAGCGGGCCCTGCGCGGCACGAACGCCTCGAAGAGGACGCCCACCATCGCGACGCCCGCGACGATCAGCACGGGCGAGATCTGGCCGTACTCGATGTGGGGCGAGGGGATGGTGCCGAGCGGGTCGGCCGCCATCGTCGTCCACAGGCTGTGGACAGCGGGCGCGCTCATCGGGTCGCCTCCAGCTGGGGGTGGGGATCGGTCCTGTCGACCTGCGACATGGTCTGGTGGACCGCGGGGTTGACGATGTCGGTCAGCGGCTTGGGGTAGACGCCGAGGAAGATCAGCAGCGCGATCAGCGGCGCGACCACCACCAGCTCGCGGACCTTGAGGTCCGGCATGCCCTGGACGGTCGCCTTCACCGGACCTGTCATCGTGCGCTGGTAGAGGACGAGGACGTACAGCGCGGCCAGCACGATGCCGACCGTCGCGATGATCCCGATCACCGGATACCGGCTGAACGTGCCGACCAGGACGAGGAATTCGCTGACGAACGGCGAGAGCCCCGGCAGCGAGAGCGTGGCGAGCCCGCCGATCAGGAACGTCCCCGCGAGGACCGGCGCGACCTTCTGCACCCCGCCGTAGTCCGCGATCAGGCGCGAGCCGCGCCGCGAGATCAGGAACCCGGCGACCAGCATCAGCGCCGCCGTCGAGATCCCGTGGTTGACCATGTAGAGCGTCGCGCCGGACTGGCCCTGGCTGGTCATCGCGAAGATGCCCATGATGATGAAGCCGAAGTGCGAGATCGACGCGTACGCGATCAGCCGCTTGATGTCCCGCTGGCCGACCGCGAGCAGCGCCCCGTAGACGATGCTGATCAGCGCGAGCACCAGGACCACCGGGGTCGCCCACTTCGACGCCTCGGGGAACAGCTGGAGGCAGAAGCGGAGCATCGCGAACGTGCCGACCTTGTCGACGACCGCGGTGATCAGCACGGCGACCGGCGCGGTCGCCTCCCCCATCGCGTTCGGCAGCCAGGTGTGCACCGGCCACAGCGGCGCCTTCACCGCGAACGCGAAGAAGAAGCCGAGGAACAGCCAGCGCTCCGTGGACGTCGACATCGACAGGTCGCCCGCCGCCCGCAGATGCGCGATGTCCGTGAGCGAGAACGTGCCCGCCACCACGTACACCCCGATCACCGCGGCCAGCATGATCAGCCCGCCGACGAGGTTGTAGAGGAGGAACTTCACCGCCGCGTAGGAGCGCTGGGTGGCCGCCGCCTCGTCGCCGCCCGCGTGCGCCCGGTCCCCGAAGCCGCCGATGAGGAAGTACATCGGGATGAGCATGGCCTCGAACAGCAGGTAGAAGAGGAAGACGTCGGTCGCCTCGAAGGAGAGGACCACCATCGCCTCGACCGCGAGGATCAGCGCGAAGAAGCCCTGCGTGGGGCGCCACCTGCGGTTCGGCTCCACCGCCTCCAGGGGGTCCGCGTCGTGCCAGCCGGCCAGGATCACGAACGGGATCAGCAGCGCGGTCAGCGCGAGCAGCGCCACTCCGATGCCGTCGACGCCCAGGTCGTAGCCGACGCCGAAGTCCTTGATCCAGGTGTGCGACTCGGTGAGCTGGAACGGCCCTCGGCCGCCCGGGTCGAACCGGACGACGACGACCGCGGCGAGCACCAGCGTCGCCACGGAGAACAGCAGCGCCGTCCACTTGGCGGCCGTGCGCCGGGCGGCGGGGACCGCCGCGGTGGCGATGGCCCCGGCCGCGGGCAGCGCCGCCGTGACCGTCAGATAGGGGAACGACATCGCACTCACACCGCCCTCATCAACAGGGTCGCGGCGACGATCACTGCCGTACCTCCGAACATCGAGAGCGCGTAGGAGCGCGCATAGCCGTTCTGCACCTTGCGCAGGCGCCCGGAGAGCCCGCCGAACGACGCAGCCGTCCCGTTGACCACCCCGTCCACCAGCGTGTGGTCGACATAGACGAGCGAGCGGGTGAGGTGCTCGCCGCCGCGCACGAGGACCACGTGGTTGAAGTCGTCCTGGAGCAGGTCGCGGCGGGCGGCCCGGGTGAGCAGCGAGCCGCGCGGCGCGGCCGCCGGCACCGGCTTCCTGCCGTACTGGAGGTAGGCGATCCCGACGCCGACGAGCAGCAGCACGATTGTCGCGGTCGTGACGACGCCCGCGCTGACCGGCGAGTGGCCCTCGCTGTGGCCGGTGACGGGTTCCAGCCAGTGCAGGAAGCGGTCGCCGATACCGAAGAACGCGCCCGCGCCGACCGAGCCGACCGCGAGGACGATCATCGGGACCGTCATGATCCAGGGCGACTCGTGCGGATGCGGCTCCTCGTGCGGGCCGCGCTCCCGGGCCGCGGGCTCGGCGTCCGGCGCGTCCGGCGACGCGGTCGGGGTGCCGCGCCACCGCTCCTCGCCGAAGAACGTCATCAGCATCATCCGCGTCATGTAGTACGCGGTGATCGCGGCGCCGAGCAGCGCGACGGAGCCGAGGATCCAGCCCTCCGTGCCGCCCTTGGCGAAGGCCGCCTCGATGATCTTGTCCTTGGAGAAGAAGCCGGACAGGCCGGGGAAGCCGATGATCGCGAGATAGCCGAGGCCGAACGTGACGAACGTGACCGGCATGTACTTCCGCAGGCCGCCGTACTTGCGCATGTCGACCTCGTCGTTCATCCCGTGCATCACGGAACCCGCGCCGAGGAACAGACCCGCCTTGAAGAAGCCGTGCGTCACCAGGTGCATGATCGCGAAGACATAGCCGATCGGGCCGAGGCCCGCGGCCATGATCATGTAGCCGATCTGCGACATCGTCGACCCTGCGAGGGACTTCTTGATGTCGTCCTTCGCGCAACCGACGACCGCACCGAAGATCAGCGTGACCGCGCCGACGACCACCACCGCCAACTGCGCGGTGGGCGCGCCGTTGAAGAGGTCGGCGGAGCGGGTGATCAGGTAGACGCCTGCCGTCACCATCGTCGCCGCGTGGATCAGCGCGGAGACCGGGGTCGGGCCCTCCATCGCGTCGCCCAGCCACGACTGGAGCGGCACCTGCGCCGACTTGCCGCACGCCGCGAGCAGCAGCATCAGGCTGACCGCCGTGAGCTTGCCCTCCGTCGCCTGGCCCGCCGCGCCGAACACGCCCCCGAAGGAGAACGTGCCGAACGTGGTGAACATCAGCATGATCGCGATGGAGAGGCCCATGTCGCCGACGCGGTTGACGAGGAACGCCTTCTTCGCCGCCGTCGCCGCGCTCGGCTTGTGCTGCCAGAACCCGATCAGCAGGTACGAGGCGAGGCCGACGCCCTCCCAGCCCATGTACAGCAGCAGGTAGTTGTCGGCGAGGACCAGCAGCAGCATCGCCGCGAGGAAGAGATTCAGATAGCCGAAGAACCGGCGCCTGCGCTCGTCGTGCGCCATGTAGCCCACCGAGTAGAGGTGGATCAGGGTGCCGACGCCGGAGATCAGCAGGACGAACGTCATCGAGAGCTGGTCGAGCTGGAAGCCGATGTCGGCCCGGAAGCCCGCGACCGGCACCCACGTGAACAGGTGCTGGTGCAGGGCCCGGTCGCCGGCGCCCTTGCCCAGCATGTCCACGAAGAGCACGGCCCCGATGACGAAGGAGGCGGCGGCGAGCACCGTACCGAGCCAGTGGCCCACCCGGTCGAGGGCAGGGCCGCCGCACAGGAGCACAGCGGCCCCCAGCAAGGGCGCCGCCACCAGCAGCGCAATCAGATTGTCCACGATTCAGCGACCCCTCAGAGCTTCATCAGGCTGGCGTCGTCGACCGAGGCCGAGTGTCGGGCGCGGAACATCGACACGATGATGGCGAGGCCGACGACGACCTCCGCCGCGGCCACGACCATCGTGAAGAACGCGATGATCTGGCCGTCCAGATTGCCGTGCAGCCGGGAGAACGCGACGAACGCGAGATTGCAGGCGTTGAGCATCAGCTCGACGCACATGAACACCACGATCGCGTTGCGCCGGATCAGCACCCCGGCCGCGCCGATCGTGAACAGCAGCGACGCCAGATAGAGGTAGTAGACCGGATTCATCGCGTGACCCCCTGCGTCTCGTCGCGCCCTTCGCGCTCCGGATGCGCGCCCGTGCCGTCCGCACCGCCGCCACTCGCCCCGCGGGCGCCCGTGCCCTCGCCGCGCTCGCGGCCGAGCCGGGTCTCGGAGCGCTGCTCCAGCGCCTTCAGGTCGGCGATCGCCTCCTGCGACACATCCCTGATCTGACCCCTGCCCTTGAGCGTCTTGTTGACCGTGAGGTCCGAGGGCGTGCCGTCCGGCAGCAGGCCCGCGATGTCCACGGCGTTGTGCCGGGCGTACACACCGGGGGCGGGCAGCGGCGGCAGCTGCGCCCCGCGGCGGACCCGCTCCTCGGACTGCTCGCGCTGCGTCTTCGCCCGCTCCACCCGCTCGCGGTGCGTGAGCACCATCGCGCCGACGGCCGCGGTGATCAGCAGCGCGCCGGTGAGCTCGAAGGCGAACACGTACTTGGTGAAGATCAGCGCGGCCAGACCCTGCGGATTGCCGCCGGCATTGGCCTGGGCCAGGCCGTTCCACGAGCGCAGCGAGGCGTTGGCGATGCCCGCGATCAGCAGGACGCCGAAGCCGACCCCGCACAGCGCGGCCAGCCAGCGCTGCCCCTTGATGGTCTCCTTCAGGGAGTCCGCGGCGGTGACGCCGACGAGCATCACCACGAAGAGGAACAGCATCATGATCGCGCCCGTGTAGACGACGATCTGCACGATGCCCAGGAAGTAGGCGCCGTTGGCCAGGTAGAACACCGCGAGGACGATCATCGTGCCGGCGAGGCACAGGGCGCTGTGCACCGCTTTGCGCATCAGCACCGTGCACAGCGCGCCGATCACCGCGACGACGCCGAGGACCCAGAACTGGACGGCCTCGCCCGTCGAGGTCTGGTACGCCGCGGCCAGCGCGGTCAGGTCCGCAGGGGAGCTCATCCGCCGATCACCTTCTTCGACGCGGGCTCGTCCTCGCCGAAGTCGGACGCGCCCTCCTGCGGGTGCTCGCCCTTGGTGAAGGCGACCTGCGGGACCGTGCCGGGCGCGGCCTCGGTGACCCGGCCCCGGTAGTAGTCCTGCTCGTCGGTGCCCGGGTAGATCGCGTGCGGCGAGTCGACCATGCCGTCCTCAAGGCCCGCGAGCAGCTGGTCCTTGGTGTAGATCAGGCTCTCCCTGGAGGAGTCGGCGAGCTCGAACTCATTGGTCATGGTGAGCGCGCGGGTGGGGCACGCCTCGATGCACAGCCCGCACAGGATGCAGCGGGCGTAGTTGATCTGATACACCCGGCCGTAGCGCTCGCCCGGCGAATACCGCTCCTCCTCGGTGTTGTCCGCGCCCTCCACATAGATCGCGTCGGCCGGGCAGGCCCAGGCGCACAGCTCGCACCCGACGCACTTCTCCAGGCCGTCCGGATGGCGGTTGAGCTGGTGCCGGCCGTGGAAGCGCGGCGCCGTCACCTTCTCCTGCTCCGGGTACTGCTCGGTGAGCCGCCGCTTGAACATCGCGGAGAAGGTCACCCCGAACCCGGCCACCGGGTTCTTCGGCAGCGGGGGCACGCCCCCCGCCGCGCCTCCGCCGCGCTCGCCCTCTGCGGGGCCGCTGCTCTCAGACACCGCTCTCCTCCTTTCCTTCGCTCTCTGCCTGCTTGGACACGCCTGGCGCCACAAGCTCACGCTCCCGCCGCGAACGCCTGCGCTGAACGGGTGGCAGCGTCTGCCCCGGCAGCGGCGGCACGGGGAACCCGCCCGCCATCGGGTCGAACTCCGGCGGCCCCGCGTCCTCGTCGGCCCGCGCGTCCCGGCCCCTGAACAGGTCGACGACGAAGGACACCAGCAGGATCGCGACCACCGCGCCCGCCACGTACAGGAGGATCGTCGTGAAGTCGTAGTGCCGGTTCTGCAGCGCCCGCACGGTCGCGACGAGCATCAGCCAGACCACCGAGACCGGGATCAGCACCTTCCAGCCCAGCTTCATCAGCTGGTCGTAGCGGACCCGGGGCAGCGTGCCGCGCAGCCAGATGAAGAAGAACAGCAGCAGCTGCACCTTGACGACGAACCAGAGGATGGGCCACCAGCCGTGGTTGGCGCCCTCCCAGAACGTCGAGATCGGCCAGGGCGCACGCCACCCGCCGAGGAAGAGGGTCGCCGACACGGCGGAGACCGTCACCATGTTCACGTACTCGGCGAGCATGAACATCGCGAACTTGATGGACGAGTACTCGGTGTTGAAGCCGCCGACCAGGTCGCCCTCGGACTCCGGCATGTCGAACGGCGCCCTGTTGGTCTCGCCGACCATCGTGACGATGTAGATGAGGAAGGAGACCGGCAGCAGGACGATGTACCAGCGGTCGTGCTGGGCGTCGACGATCGCCGACGTCGACATCGACCCGGAGTAGAGGAACACCGAGGCGAAGGCGGCGCCCATGGCGATCTCGTACGAGATCATCTGCGCGCACGAGCGCAGGCCGCCGAGGAGCGGGTACGTCGAGCCCGACGACCAGCCCGCGAGCACGATGCCGTAGATGCCGACCGACGCGCAGGCCAGGATGTACAGCATCGCGATCGGCAGGTCGGTGAGCTGCATCGTGGTCCGCGTGCCGAAGATCGAGATCTCGTTGCCCGCGGGCCCGAAGGGGATCACCGCGATCGCCATGAAGGCGGGCACCGCCCCGACGACCGGCGCGAGCACGTAGACGAACTTGTCGGCGCGCTTGACGACCACGTCCTCCTTCAGCATCAGCTTGATGCCGTCGGCGAGGGACTGGAGCATGCCCCAGGGGCCGTGCCGGTTGGGGCCGATGCGCCGCTGCATCCAGGCGACGACCTTCCGCTCCCAGACGATCGCGACGAGCACCGTCACCATCAGGAAGGCGAAGCAGAACACCGCCTTGACGACGACGAGCCACCACGGGTCCGTGCCGAACACCGACAGGTCCTCAGCGGCCAGGGCCGTGGTCGGGGTCATCGCCGCGCCTCCGGGGTCTCGCTCGACTCTGGTCCGGCGGCGGCTCCCCGGCCGCCGTCCGGGGGCCCGGCCGCGATCGCGACCGGTGTGCCGGGCAGCGCGCCCGTCGTCTCCCGCGTGCTGTTCAGCGGCAGCCACACCACCCGGTCGGGCAGCCCCGGCGTGACGTCGAGGGGCAGCGTCACCGTGCCGCCGGGACCGGTCACCGCGAGCGGCGCGCCCGGTGCGACCCCCGCCTCGGCCGCGGTCGCCGGCGACAGCCGCGCGACGGCCGCGTGCCGGGTGCCCGCCAGCGCCTCGTCGCCCTCCTGGAGCACGCCACGGTCGAGCAGCAGCCGGTGGCCCGCGAGCACCGCCTCGCCCGCGGCTGGCCGCGGCAGCGGCTTCGCCGCCTCGAACGGCGGCGTGGAGCGCGGGCCTGTCCAGGTGCCGAGCGCGTCGATCTCCCGCCGTACGGACGCGAGGTCGGGCAGCCCGAAGGGCACGTCCATCGCGTCGGCGAGCATGTGCAGCACCCGCGCGTCGGCAGGCGCGAGCCGCCGCGTCATCTGCTCGGGCTTCAACGCGGCCTCGAACGGCCTGACCCTGCCTTCCCAGTTGAGGAAGGCGCCCGCCTTCTCGGCCACGGCGGCGACGGGGAAGACCACGTCGGCGCGGTCGGTGACCTCGCTCGGCCGCAGTTCGAGCGAGACGACGAACGCGGCGCGGTCCAGCGCGCGCCGCGCCAGCTCCCGGTCCGGCAGGTCCGCCACGCTCACCCCTGCGACGACCAGCGCGCGCAGCTCGCCCGCCGCCGCGGCCTCGACGATCTGCGCGGTGTCCCGCCCGTAGTGGTGCGGCAGTTCGCGCACGCCCCAGGCGGCCGCGGTCTCCTCGCGGGCCCGCTGGTCCGTCGCGGGCCTGCCGCCCGGCAGCAGCGAAGGCAGGGCGCCCGCCTCGATGGCGCCGCGCTCCCCCGCCCTGCGCGGGATCCACACCAGCCGGGCGCCGGTCGCCGCCGCGGCCCTGTTGGCCGCGGTCAGCGCGCCGGGCACCGCGGCGAGCCGCTCGCCCACCGCGATCACGGCGCCGTCCGCGCGCAGCGCCTCCGCGGCCTTCGCGGCCTCGCCCTCGACGCCGTCGCCCGAGGCGAGCGCGTCCAGCCACTCCGTCTCGGTGCCCGGCGCCGCGGGCAGCAGCGTGCCGCCCGCCTTCACCAGGCCGCGCGTCGCGAACGGCGCGATGGCGTACGTGCGCTGGCCGCGCTTGCGCCACGCCTTGCGCAGCCGCAGGAAGACGCCGGGCGCCTCCTCCTCGGCCTCAAGTCCCGCGAGCAGCACGGCGGGCGCCGCCTCAAGAGAACGATAGGTGACGACCGAGGGCCGCCCCGCCACGTGCCAGGCGAGGAAGTCGGCCTCCTCCGTGCTGTGCGCGCGGGCCCGGAAGTCGACGTCGTTCGTGCCGAGGGCGACCCTGGCGAACTTCGCGTACGCGTACGCGTCCTCGACCGTGAGCCGCCCGCCCGTGAGGACCCCGGCGCGGCCGCGCGCCGCCGCGAGGCCGCGGGCCGCGGCGGCCAGCGCCTCCGGCCAGCTCGCCGGTTCGAGCTCGCCCGCCTCGTTGCGTACGAGGGGGGTGGTGAGCCGGTCGGTGGCCTGCGCGTAGCGGAAGGCGAAGCGGCCCTTGTCGCACAGCCACTCCTCGTTGACCTCGGGGTCGTTGCCCGCGAGGCGGCGCATCACCTTGCCGCGCCGGTGGTCGGTGCGGGTCGCGCAGCCCCCCGCGCAGTGCTCGCACACGCTCGGCGACGACACCAGGTCGAACGGCCGGGAGCGGAAGCGGTACGCCGCCGACGTCAGCGCACCCACCGGGCAGATCTGGATGGTGTTGCCGGAGAAGTACGACTCGAACGGGTCGCCCTCGCCGGTGCCGACCTGCTGGAGCGCGCCGCGCTCGATCAGGTCGATCATCGGGTCGCCGGCGATCTGCTCGGAGAAGCGGGTGCACCGCGCGCACAGCACGCACCGCTCCCGGTCGAGCAGGACCTGCGAGGAGACCGGCACGGGCTTGGCGTAGGTGCGCTTGCTGCCCTCGAAGCGGGTGTCGGGGTCGCCGACCTGCATGGCCTGGTTCTGCAGCGGGCACTCGCCGCCCTTGTCGCAGACCGGGCAGTCGAGCGGGTGGTTGATCAGCAGCAGCTCCATCACGCCGCGCTGCGCCTTCTCCGCGACGGGCGACGACAGCTGCGACTTGACGGCCATGCCCTCGGTGCAGGTGATGGTGCAGGACGCCATCGGCTTGCGCTGCCCCTCGACCTCCACGATGCACTGGCGGCAGGCGCCCGCCGGGTCGAGCAGCGGGTGGTCGCAGAAGCGCGGGATCTCGATGCCGAGCATCTCGGCGGCCCTGATCACGAGGGTCCCCTTGGGGACGGAGATCGGGATGCCGTCGATGGTCAGCGAGACCAGGTCGTCCGGCACGGGGGCCGGCTCGCCCGATCCGCCGGAGGAGGGGGCGCTGGTGGTCACTGTCATGCGTTCACCTCCAGGTTTCCGGTCGTGCCCGACGGCCCGTCGGCCCACGCGGTGGAACGCGCGGGGTCGAAGGGGCAGCCCTTGTCCGTGATGTGCTGCTCGTACTCCGCGCGGAAGTACTTGAGCGACGAGAAGATCGGCGACGCCGCGCCGTCGCCCAGGGCGCAGAACGACTTGCCGTTGATGTTGTCCGCGATGTCCGCGAGCTTGTCGAGGTCGGCGGGCTCGCCCTTGCCTACCTCGATGTCCCGAAGCAGCTGGACCAGCCAGTACGTCCCCTCGCGGCACGGCGTGCACTTGCCGCAGGACTCGTGCGCGTAGAACTCGGTCCAGCGGGTGACGGCGCGCACCACGCAGGTCGTCTCGTCGAAGCACTGGAGCGCCTTGGTGCCGAGCATCGAGCCCGCCGCGCCCACGCCCTCGTAGTCGAGCGGCACGTCCAGGTGCTCGTCCGTGAGCAGCGGGGTCGAGGAGCCGCCCGGCGTCCAGAACTTGAGCCGGTGCCCGGCGCGGATGCCGCCGCTCATGTCGAGCAGCTGCCGCAGCGTGATGCCGAGCGGGCCCTCGTACTGGCCGGGGTTGGTGACATGGCCGCTGAGCGAGTAGAGCGTGAAGCCGGGCGACTTCTCGCTGCCCATCGAGCGGAACCACTCCTTGCCGCGGTGGATGATCGAGGGCACCGAGGCGATCGACTCGACGTTGTTGACGACGGTCGGGCAGGCGTAGAGGCCCGCCACCGCGGGGAACGGCGGCCGCAGCCTCGGCTGGCCGCGCCGCCCCTCAAGGGAGTCGAGCAGCGCGGTCTCCTCGCCGCAGATGTACGCACCGGCGCCCGCGTGCACGACGACGTCGAGGTCGAGGCCGCTGCCGAGGATGTCCGTGCCGAGGTAGCCGGCCTCCCGCGCCTCGCGCACCGCCTCGTGCAGCCGCCGCAGCACCGGCACGGCCTCGCCGCGCAGGTAGATGAAGGCGGTCGAGGCGCGGATCGCGTAGCAGGCGATGACGATGCCCTCGATCAGCGCGTGCGGGTTGGCGAAGAGGAGCGGGATGTCCTTGCAGGTCCCCGGCTCCGACTCGTCGGCGTTGACGACGAGGTAGTGCGGCTTGCCGTCGCCCTGCGGGATGAACTGCCACTTCATGCCGGTCGGGAAGCCCGCGCCGCCGCGGCCGCGCAGGCCCGAGTCCTTCACGTACGCGATGAGGTCGTCCGGCTCCATCGCGAGCGCCTTCTTCAGGCCCTCGTAGCCGTCGTGCCGCAGGTATGTGGCAAGCGTCCACGACTCGGGCTGGTCCCAGAAAGCGGAGAGCACGGGCGCCAGGATGCGGTCGGGGCTTGTGCCGTTGTCGTCGTCGCGCTCGGTCGCCAACGTCATCGCTCCCCCTCGTCGGTGTCGGGGCCATCGGTATCGGCGGCGCCGCCTGTGCCGCCGCCGACCGGGCCCGCCGGGTGCTGCGGGTCGGACTCTGCGGTGGGCTGCGGCGCGTCGTGCGAGCTGAGGTGCTGCGAGCCGGGCTGCGGCGCGTCCTCGGGGTGGGCGCCGTCGCGCGGCCGTACGACCCGGCCGGGTGCCTCGCCCTTGGCGAGGCGGAGGCCGGTCAGCGAGGCGTGGCCCGCGCCGCCGCCCGCCGCGACCGCGCCCTCGCGGGTGTCGGGGAACCCGGCGAGGACCCGCGACGTCTCCTGGTACGTGCAGAGCGGGGCGCCCCTGGTGGGCTCGACGGCGCGTCCCGCCCGCAGGTCGTCCACGAGCCGCTTGGCCGACTCGGGGTCCTGGTTGTCGAAGAACTCCCAGTTGACCATCACCACGGGCGCGTAGTCGCAGGCCGCGTTGCACTCGATGTGCTCCAGCGTGACCTTGCCGTCCGGGGTGGTCTCGTCGTTGCCGACGCCGAGGTGCGCCTTCAGCTCGTCGAAGATGGCGTCGCCGCCCATCACCGCGCAGAGCGTGTTGGTGCAGACGCCGACCTGGTAGTCGCCCGACGGCTTGCGCCGGTACATGGTGTAGAAGGTCGCGACGGCCGTGACCTCGGCCGTGGTCAGCCCCAGCAGCTCGGCGCAGAAGGCCATGCCCGTGCGGCTCACGTACCCCTCCTCCGCCTGCACCAGGTGCAGCAGCGGCAGCAGGGCGGAACGGGCGCCCGGATAGCGCGCGACGACCTCCCTGGCGTCCGCTTCGAGGCGCTCGCGCACCTCGGCCGGGTAGGCGGGGGCAGGCGGCTGCGGCATGCCGAGCGGGACGGGGCTTGGCGGTGTGGTCGTCACCGGTCGACGCCTCCCATCACGGGGTCGATGGACGCGACGGCGACGATGACGTCGGCGACCTGGCCGCCCTCGCACATCGCCGCCATGGCCTGGAGATTGGTGAAGGACGGGTCCCTGAAGTGGACCCGGAAGGGGCGCGTGCCCCCGTCCGAGACGACGTGCGCGCCGAGTTCGCCCTTGGGCGACTCGACCGCCGCGTACGCCTGTCCCGGTGGGACGCGGAAGCCCTCGGTCACCAGCTTGAAGTGGTGGATGAGGGCCTCCATGGAGGTGCCCATGATCTTCTTGATGTGGTCGAGCGAGTTGCCGAGCCCGTCGGGTCCGAGCGCGAGCTGCGCGGGCCAGGCGATCTTCTTGTCCGCGACCATCACGGGCCCCGGCGCGAGCCGGTCGAGGCACTGCTCGACGATGCCGAGCGACTGCCGCATCTCCTCCAGCCTGATCAGGAAGCGGCCGTAGGCGTCGCAGCTCTCGGTGGTCGGCACGGTGAAGTCGTACGTCTCGTAGCCGCAGTACGGGTCGGACTTGCGCAGGTCGTGCGGGAGGCCCGCGGAGCGCAGGATCGGGCCTGTCGCGCCGAGCGCCATGCAGCCGGTGAGGTCGAGGTAGCCGACGTCCCGCATGCGGCCCTTGAAGATCGGGTTGCCGGTGGCGAGTTTGTCGTACTCCGGGAGGTTCTTGCGGAGCTTGGCGACGAGTTCGCGCAGGTGGTCCACGGCGCCGGGCGGCAGGTCCTGGGCGAGGCCGCCGGGCCTGATGTAGGCGTGGTTCATGCGCAGGCCGGTGATCAGCTCGTACGCGTCGAGGATCAGCTCGCGGTCCCTGAACCCGTAGATCATGATCGTTGTGGCGCCGAGCTCCATGCCGCCGGTGGCGAGCGCCACGAGGTGCGAGGAGAGGCGGTTGAGCTCCATCAGCAGGACCCGGACGACGCTTGCGCGCTCGGGGATGTCGTCCGTGATGCCGAGGAGCCGCTCCACGCCGAGGCAGTACGCCGTCTCGTTGAAGAACGACGTCAGGTAGTCCATGCGCGTGACGAACGTGGTGCCCTGCGTCCAGGTGCGGTATTCGAGGTTCTTCTCGATGCCGGTGTGCAGGTAGCCGATGCCGCAGCGCGCCTCGGTGACCGTCTCGCCGTCGATCTCCAGGATCAGCCGCAGCACGCCGTGCGTGGAGGGGTGCTGCGGGCCCATGTTGACGACGATGCGCTCGTCGTCGGCGCGGGCCGCCGACTGCACGACCTCGTCCCAGTCGCCGCCGGTGACCGTGTAGACGGTGCCCTCGGTGGTCTCGCGCGCGCTCGCGGTGGCGTGCGTGTCTGAGGTGGACATCAGGTGTACGACCTCCGCTGGTCCGGAGCCGGGATCTGGGCGCCCTTGTACTCGACGGCGATGCCGCCGAGCGGGTAGTCCTTGCGCTGCGGGAAGCCCTGCCAGTCGTCCGGCATCATGATCCGGGTGAGGGCCGGGTGGCCGTCGAAGACGAGGCCGAAGAAGTCGTAGGTCTCGCGCTCGTGCCAGTCGTTGGTGGGATAGACGTCGACCAGGGACGGCACGTGCGGGTCGGCGTCCGGCGCGGACACCTCGATGCGGAGCAGCCTGCCGTGGGTGATCGAACGCAGGTGGTAGACGGCGTGCAGCTCGCGGCCCTTGTCGTGCGGATAGTGCACGCCGGAGACGCCGGTGCACAGCTCGAAGCGGAGCGCGGGGTCGTCGCGCAGCGTGCGGGCGACGCGGGGCAGGTGCTCGCGGGCGATGTGGAAGGTGAGTTCGCCGCGGTCGACGACGGTCTTCTCGATCGCGTTCTCCGGGAGCAGGTCCTGTTCCTCCAGGGCGCCTTCGAGTTCGTCGGCGATCTCGTCGAAGACGCCCTCCTCGCCCGGCGCGGTGCGGGGCCCGCCGTAGGGGCGTGCGGCGGGGCCCGGCAGGGCGACGGTGCGCACGAGCCCGCCGTAGCCGGAGGTGTCGCCGCCGTTCTGCGCGCCGAACATGCCGCGGCGCACGCCGATGACCTCGCCCGCGGCGTCGCGCGCCGCGGGGACGGCGCCGTGGCCGTCTGCGCCGGCGTCGCCGTTGTGCTGGGCGCCGCTGCCGTTGCCGTTGCCGCCGTTTCCGTTGCTGCCGTTGGCGTGCGCGCCGCTGCCGCCGGGCGGCTCCTGGCCGCTCATCGCAGCAGTCCCTTCATCTCGATCGTGGGCAGTGCCTTGAGCGCCGCCTCCTCCGCCTCCCGTGCGGCCTCGCGCGCGTCGACGCCGAGCTTGGAGGTCTGGATCTTGTGGTGGAGCTTGAGGATCGCGTCCATCAGCATCTCGGGGCGCGGCGGGCAGCCGGGCAGGTAGATGTCGACCGGCACGACGTGGTCGACGCCCTGCACGACGGCGTAGTTGTTGAACATGCCGCCCGACGAGGCGCACACGCCCATGGAGATGACCCACTTGGGGTTCGGCATCTGGTCGTAGACCTGCCGCAGCACGGGCGCCATCTTCTGGCTCACCCGGCCCGCGACGATCATCAGGTCGGCCTGGCGCGGCGATCCGCGGAAGACCTCCATGCCGAACCGTGCGAGGTCGTAGCGGCCCGCGCCCGTCGTCATCATCTCGATGGCGCAGCAGGCGAGGCCGAACGTGGCGGGGAACACGGAGGACTTCCGCACCCACCCCGCGGCCTGCTCGACGGTCGACAGGAGGAAACCGCTCGGCAGTTTCTCTTCGAGTCCCATTGGTTCCAGCCCCTCCGAGCCTCTAGTCCTCTAGTCCCATTCCAGGCCGCCGCGGCGCCAGACGTAGGCGTACGCGACGAAGACGGTGAGCACGAAGAGGAGCATCTCCACGAGCCCGAAGATCCCCAGGGAGTCGAAGGTGACGGCCCAGGGGTAGAGGAAGACGATCTCGATGTCGAAGACGATGAACAGCATCGCCGTCAGGTAGTACTTGATCGGGAAGCGGCCGCCGCCGGCCGGCGTCGGAGTGGGCTCGATACCGCACTCGTACGCTTCAAGTTTGGCCCGGTTGTACCGTTTTGGGCCCACAAGCGTGGCCATGACCACGGAGAAGATCGCAAACCCAGCCCCCAGGGCGCCGAGCACGAGGATGGGCGCGTAGGTGTTCACGCTCACCAGCTCCTTCCAGTCGTCGTTGACCGTCTGACCGATGGACCGCACCGGGCGTGAGTGAGCCGTCACCGTCGGGGGACGTTTCGGGCGAACCCCGAAGATCACCCCCATGTGAGGCAGTTCACAAGCCCGACTGACGGGCATCTTATGCCCGCCGGGCTGTGATCTGCGACACGGGGTACCGGGCGGTCTTTGTGATCTCCACCACCTGAAGAACGATCAGATCGTCGGACGGGGCGAGTTGGCTCGACAGAGCGGGACACGATGATCACTTCGCGTGAAAGAAAAGGCCGTTGCCCCTGGTCAGAGCCGGGTGCGCACTATCAGGAGTTGCCCAGTCCACGCAAATTGGCGCTGGAACACCTTTGGGTGATAAAGGACTTCGCCGCCATCCGGGCAGCCACCCGAACGAGCGGCCCCGAACGCGGCCCCGCGCGGCCGGAACGCGGCCGGAGCCCGGGAAGTCCCCGGGCGGCCCCGCGCAACCGGCGGGCCTCCCGCTGCGTCCCCTCCACCACAGGGACGGCGACGTCCCGTGCGGTCGCGGCGCTTGTGTACGCGATCACGAGGCCCGGCACGTTCGCACCCGCCGGGCGGCGGGTACGGGCCCCTTGTCCGCACGGCGCACCGCGAGGGGCGCCCCCGCGGGCCCCCTCGCGGTCGCCATGAACACGCCCGCGGTGTAGGCCCGTCCTACTCCTCCGCCCGGGGCGCGGCCAGCGGGGCGACAGCCGATCCACAGAACGTGACACTCCTGTGACCTGCGCCACGGGCGCCGGAGCGCGGAGGAAAGCTGGCTTGGCCACGTAACCAAGGGATGGTAGGCCAAGGGCAATTCGGACCTTTAGCTGAAACACAGAGATCACGGCCATGATCTCGACTGCCCGATTCGCCCGTTACGGCGTCAATAAAGGGCCCGAACAACCGGATTCGTAGCTTCCGTACGTAACTGTGGCGCAACCCACGCTGCTTGACGCCAACCGGCCGCCCCGGATACCGGTTGTTCCCATGCCCCACACCGCTCCCATACGAACCCACCGGAAACCCCGCCGGAACGCGCCGAAGACGGTGCTCCGCGCTGGAGTTGCCGGCGGCGTCCTCAGCACCATCGCGGTTGCCGGTGCTGCCGGAACGGCGAACGCCGAGCCGGTGACCGAGACCATCGAGATGCCGACTCTCTCCGCGGACCTGACCACCACGGTCGCCCAGTCCGCCCAGGCCACTCAGCAGATCGCCCTGACGATGCAGACGCGTGCGCAGCTGCAGAGCCAGGAGGACACCGCGGTCAAGAACGCGGCGACCGCGGCGAAGAAGGCCAAGTCCAAGGCCGAGGCGGCCGCCAAGGCCAAGGCCGAGGCGAAGCGCAAGGCCGAGGCCGAGGCGAAGCGCAAGGCCGAGGAGGAGGCCCGCGCCAAGGCCGCGGCCGCGGCCCGCGCCTCCCGTTCGAGCGTGCGCACCGAGCTCGCCTCGTCCTCCACCCCGAGCTCGTCGGCCGTCACGTCCGCAGCGACGGGCTCCGCCGCCTCGATCGTCGCCTTCGTCCAGTCCCACATCGGCGACGCGTACGTGATGGGTTCCACGGGCCCCAACGCCTTCGACTGCTCGGGCCTCGTGCAGGCCGCCTACCGCACGGTCGGCGTCGACCTGCCGCGCGTCTCGCAGTCCCAGTCGACCGCGGGCACCCAGGTCTCCCTCAGCAGCGTCCAGCCCGGCGACATCCTGTACTGGGGCAGCGCGGGCAGCGCCTACCACGTGGCGATCTACGTAGGCGGCGGCAAGTTCGTCGGCGCGCAGAACCCGAGCAGCGGCGTGGTCGAGCACGACATGAGCTACGACCAGCCCACGGGCGCCGTACGCGTCCTCTGACCCACGCCCTGCCCGCACACACCACCCCGAGTGGGGCCGCGCCGTCCCGCGCGGCCCCACTCGGCGTGCCGCGACACGATCCCGCGCGAGAACAGGACGTCCGCGACGACCCTAGGCCGAGGGGCCCGGTCGTTCGCTCGTCGCCAGGCGGAAGCCCACCGGGTACAGCGGGCCGGGGAAGGCGCCGTGTCTGCGGCGGGTCCGGGTGAGATCCCCGAACCGTGAGAAGCTGCCGCCTCTGGCCACCCGGTACTCGCCCATGGTCTCCACCAGGTGGTCCTCCACCAGAGTGCCGCCGGGGTAGGGGACGTAGTCGTCGGCGACGTACTCCTCCACGTTCCCGCCCATGTCCAGCACTCCGAAGGGAGAACGGCCGGCCGGAAACGCGCCGACGGGGCTGGTGGTGTGGATCCCGGTCTCACGAGTGTTGGCCAGCCGGGCGTCGAAGGCCTCACCCCAGGGAAAGGATTTTCCCTCCGAGCCCTTCGCGGCGTACTCCCACTCCGCTTCGGCCGGCAGCCGCCAGGGGTGGCCCGTGCGCTCCGTCAGCCAGACGGCATAGGCGTCGGCCGACTCGGGCCTGACACCGGCCACAGGATGGTTGGCCCGCTCGTGCGGGTAGGCACCGAGGTACCACGTCGCGGGCCGGTCCTCGTGACCGCTATCGGCGAGGAACTCCCGGTATTCCACGTTGGTGACCGGATAGGTGGCCATCCAGAAGTCGTCGAGCCGTGACGTGTGGACCGGGGTCTCCTTCTCGATCCAGCTCGACACGACGCCGACGTGCTGCCAGGCGGCGACGACCTCCGGCACCGCGTCCGCGGACAGTCCGATCTCCACCTGGCCGCCCGGCACGAAGCAGGTCGCGGGGAGGAGACCGATCCGCGGATCGCCCAGCAGCGCGAGGATTCCGCCCGCAGCGAGCCGCTCCGCCAGCGAGGCCCGCGGGTCCTCCACGAGGGCGGCCAACCGGACACGGTCCGTACCGCCGAGCGACGGCTGCGAGGTGCCGGTGATGTCGGTGACGGCCGGGTCGGCCAGCCGGGCGTGTTCCCGGAAGTGCGGGGAGAGGGGGACGTCTTCCAGTTTCATGCTGACCTCTGGGTGGCCGAAGCGCCGTGCAGGCCGGTGGTCTTCTCGATGTCGAGGGTATGGCCGCCGTACGCTGCCTTTGCCTCGAGATAACGGGCGTTGTCCGCCGTGAGGTGGACCCTGGTCGGAATGGCCTCCCGGACGGTGATGCCGTGCCGCCGCAGCTGCCGCACCTTGTCGGGGTTGTTCGTCAGCAAACGGATGTGCTCCAGCCCCAGGGCCTGGAGCATTGCGGCCGCAGAAGTGTAGTCGCGCTCGTCTTCGCCCCTCCCCAGCAGCCTGTTGGCTTCGAACGTGTCGTTGCCGCGGTCTTGCAGGACGTAGGCATCGAGCTTGTTGTAGAGCCCGATCCCCCGCCCCTCCTGGCGTAGATACAGCAGCACGCCGCCCTCGACAGCCATCCGGCGCAGCGCCTCGTCCAGTTGCGGACCGCAGTCGCAGCGGGTCGAGCCGAAGATGTCACCGGTCAGGCACTCGCTGTGCAGCCGGACCAGCGGTACGGGCGCCTGCACCGCCGACGGCGGCGACGGAACGACGAGGGCGACGTGCTCCCCGCCGTCGGGAATGCCGGTGAAGGTCACCAATTGCACGGCGACACCGCCGAACCGCTCCAGGGTGACGGTGACCCGCGCCCTGACGGCCACGGCGGCCGTGGGCACGGTCTCGCGGTAGGTGCTCATGCCGTCACCCTGTCGACGAGGGAGGAGGCGCTGTCCATCAGGCTCATGACATCCCAGGTCCTGTGCACCTCGACCGTGCCGTCCGGGGCCAGGCCGGCGATCAGGACCCGCCCGTCCCAGCCGGCGACGGCCACCCGGGTGGCGTCCAGGGCGAGCATGCAGGACACCCCCTGGGTGAACTCGGCCACCGTCGTTCCCGAGGTGAGCGTCCGGGCACCCGCGCTCCAGTCCACGTTCCAGGCGTAGAGGCCGAAGTCGTAGGAGCCAGCCAGCACCACGGGCGACTCGGGGGAGCCGAGGAGCGCTACGCACTTGACCGATTCGTCAGGACCCAACAGGGTCTGCATCTGTCGCACCTCACCGGGTGCGGTGCCGAGTCGGCCCACCTTGACCGTGTGGTCGCGGGAGGCGCTCGCGGCGACTTCGCCGTCGAGTACCGCCACGGCGTTGACGAGGTTCCCGTGCTGCCACAGGGTGTGGCGGTCGTCGAGGGATCCGGCGGCGACGGTCCGGTCAGTAGCCGCGGAGAAGAACCCTCCGGAGCCGGGAGCCAACGACTTCACCGACCCGGCATGCGGGGTGCGGCGGCCCACGATCTCCAGTGACCGGGGATCGAGCGCGACGATCTCCCCGTTGTAGGTACCGCCCATGACGCGGCCTTCCGCGAGGCACAGAGACGGGACCGGAGCGCCCACCTGGCTGCTCTCCCGGGCGCGTCCGGCCTCGTGGCGGACGATGTGGCCCGCGTACGTGCCGGCGTAGAGGACGTCCTCGTGCGCCGCGAGCGACAGGATGGGGCCGTCGGCGACGTCGAGGACGCGTGGCGCGCCGGTCGCCACATCGTCGAGGCCGATGGCGAGGACACGGCCCGAGTCGCACCCCACGAACAGTTCCCTGCCGTTGCTGGCGAAGGCGTTGGGGCCGTGCGTGGGCGTGCTCGGGCCGCTGATCTCCTTGGCCGAGGCGAGGTCGAAGACATGAGGGCCGCTCCAGAAGCTGCCGACCACCGCCACGCCCCGGGCGACGGCGACCGACCGGGGCCAGATGCGGGGGTCGTGGATACGGTGCAGCAGGGCGCCGTTCGCCTCGTAGAAGCACAGTGAACCGTCGTAGGCGCCGACCACGAAGGTGCTGTCGTCCTCGGCCCACGCCACCGAGCGCGCGGCCGACCGGGACACCTGGATCGTGCGCAGAGGCTGCAGGGCGGAGGTGAGCAGTTCGACCACTCCGTCATCGCGTGCAATGGCCAGAGTCCCACCGGAGTGCGACCACGCGCATCCTTCCACCGAGGACTCGTAGTGCCTGACCACCGGAGCGTGGTCCGTGCCTGGCGCGCTCACGGCGACCATGCCGTCCTCACCCGCGGTGGCCACCAGCCCTTGAGGGCTGACGGACACCATCATGCAGTGGGCGGTGTGCGAGCCGACCTCGCCGAACAGCCTGCCGTCGAGTGCGTCCCAGAGAGTGGCGCGGCCGTCCTCCGAGACGGCTATGAGGCGCCGGCCGTCCGGCATCCAGGCCACCGAGTTGATGTCGTCGGTGTGGCGGGCCAGCACGTTGAGCAGTTCGGCCCGGCCCTCATCGGGTACTCGCCAGACACCCACGGTCTTGTCGGCCGATGCCGTCGCCAGAAGCTCGGGCTCCACAGGGTTCCACGCCGAGGAGTTGACCAGTCTGCGATGTCTGAAGCGCACGGTCTGCCGGGGTTGCCCTGGATCGGTCATGTCCCAGATCAGCACTGTTCCGTCGTAGGAACAGCTCGCCAGCCGGCGGCCCTCTTTTCCGAAGGCCACATGAGTCACGGGTGCACTCTGGCCCGTTCGACGGGTCGGCAGGTCGATCGTACGCATGGCGGTTTCCTTGCTGCGTAGGCTGCGCCACCGAGGAGCAGCAGGTGGGTGTTGGCTTCCTCGTGTGCACCCGGGACCCGTTGGACGAAAGTGGTCAGGAAGCTGCTGTCACCACGTCCGCAGGCTCGTCGGCCTGGTCGTTCCAGTGCCGCCAGAAGTAGCCGAGGCAGATGAGGGCGAGGCCGGCGAAGGCACCGAGGAAGAGGAGGACCCCGTCGCTCCCCCAGGCGTCCTGCACTGCCGGGGTGACGAGCGGTGCCACGAAGAGCGGGATTCCACTGAGCAGGTTGAACAGCCCCTCGGCTCGTCCCAGGACCTCCGTGGGGAGGTGCTTGACGATGATCATCGCGCAGACGGCCGTCATGGCCGAGCGCATCGTGAAGAAGCAGACCATGCAGAGCACAAATACCGGCACCGAGGGAATGAGCATGACGAACAGTGCCGCGGTCATGACGAGAACGGCGCCGGCCAGCACGGTACGTGGCCGCGCCCTGGCCCGGGCCGCGATGTAGACGCTGCCGGCCAGGGCACCGATGTTGGCCAGCGCCTGGGCCACGCTCACCCCGCTCGCCGAGACTGCCAACTGGCTGCGCAGGTACCAGATCATGAAGGAGAGCACGCCCACTCCGCTGACGAACTGCAGTGGCAGAGAGGTGATCTGGACGTACATGACGCGCTTCTCGCTCCTGATGATGTGCCAGCCGTCGATGATGTCGCGGCTCAGGCCGGGGCGGCGCTCCGTCTGGAGGCGCCGCTCCTTGGCCGGCGGGTGCACTCCGAGCGCCCACACCGCGATGGGTGCGAGGAACGTGGCCGCGTTGAACCACAGGAGGCCCAAATATCCGACAACTCCGACACCCACGGCCACGATGAGCGGCCCGACGATGTTGGACGTGACGAAGAGGCTGCTCAGAACGGCACGGGAACGGGCGGCGTTCTTCGGGAACATGCCCTTCACGCCGGCGATCCATCCGCTTCTGTACATCTCGCCGCCCAGCTGGACCACCGTCGCCAGTGGGAAGAGCACCGCGTTCGACGTGTGACCGCCCAGTGCGAACAGGTTCAGGGACACCGCTCCCCCGAGCTGCACGAGCAGTCCGGGAACCACGAAGACCCGTGAGCCCCAACGGTCGACGATCGCGCCGAGCCAGGGGCTGATCAGCAGGATGGCGGGCGCGATGGCCGCCATCAACGACATGGTGGTGAGCGAGCCGGTCAGGTCGTACACGTACAAGGGGAGACCTACTTTGTAGGCGGCCTCTCCGAGGTTGTTGACGAAATTACCGGTGGCGAAAATGCGGAAGCGGCGGTCGCGCCATGGCGCGAGCTCCGGCTCGTGCACTGGTGTGGAGGACTCTGTCTGGCTCATTGCTGCTCACTGTAGGACGCAGCGGACAAGCTGTAGCGTGTCGCGCGGCGGGGCAGCCAGCGGTCTTCGAGCTTGGCGAAGGTGCCCTCTGCCGCCGGCTTGTCCATCCTGTACAGGGAGAGCAGGCCGGTGCGGCAGCCGGCGAGCAGATGCGGCGCGCCGTCGGAGCCGCGGACGATGCTCAGGGCCTTGGGGTAGTCGGGCAGGTCCTCCATGAAGCCGAGGAACTCGTCGCCCTCGTAGGCGTAGGCCGCGATCTGCATGCCGTAGGAGCTGGCGCACACCACCCCGTCGCTGATGGTGGCGTTCTCCGCCGTGTTCGACAGGAGGTCGCCCCACCGGCGCGTCTCCCCCCGGCCGATCTCGATCTCCTTCAGGCCGCCGTCGCCGACGACGTAGAGCAGACCGTCCTGCGCCCACATCCGCTTCGGGTACTCGCCCTGGTCGAGGCGCCACCGGGGTTCGTCGGCCTCCTCGCCGAAGACGGCGATGACGCCATTACGGGTGGCCAGGACCCGCTCTCCCGTGGGCAGATAGCAGCCGGTCCACACGGGAAGGCCGTCGACCTGGAGAGTCGTGCGCTCCGCGCCCGTGGGGGCGTCGAGCTCCACCGCGCCGGCGTTCGTCGCGATCAGCACACGTGCCCTGTCGGGCGAGGCGGCGACGGTGTGCGGAAGACCGGGCAGGGAGCGCGTCCACTGTCGTTCGCCGCCCCGCGCCATCCGGAATACCTGGCGGTCCCGGGTGATACCGACCCACCCTCCGTCAACGGGAGCGATGCGCCTGGTGAAGCCGTGTCCCGTCTGGTGGTCCTCGACCACGGCCAGGGTGGGGCCGCTCGCCCGTTGGCGGACTTCGACGACGGCGACGCCCGAGTCCGTGGCGCAGTACAGGACCGCGGGGTCTTCAAGGGACCGCTGGATGTCCCAAACGGCCTGGCGTTTGAAACCGAGCCCCCGGACGAAGTCACCGTCACCGGTCAGCCGGACGATCTCGCCGTCCTGGCACAGTACGTAGACATCGCCGGCCGGGCTGACCGTGATGTCACTGAGCTGATGAGAAAAACCACTGACCGTGCGGTCGATGCGCAACTCTCGGGAAGAGTTGTCAAAGATATGCAGCTCGGAGTCGAATCCGCCCGAGTACGCCTTCGAGTAATCGGGCGAGAAAATGACGAACTCGACATCGTCGCGAGCAAAGAGCGCCTCGGCCTCTTTCTCGCCGTCCATGGAGACGACGACCACACCGTTTGCGATGTCGGCCGTCTCTCCTTCCCCGAAGTCCTGCGTGCACCAGAAACGGTCGTGGCGCGCGTCGTACCGAACCCGGTGAATATTTCCATCGTCGAGTTTGACATGGTCCGAGAACTCCATCGTCTCGAAACTGCCGAAGCGAAGATTCCCGTTCTTGTCCGATATGGCGTGACGGTGCGGGTGGTCCGTGGAGGCCCATTCCATGGGACTTTCCCCGCAGATGTTGTCACGTATCTCGATCACCTCGAAGGTTTCGAGATCCAGCACCAGCATCTGCAAATGATAACCACTGGTCACGAATACCCTGCCACCCCAGACGCCAATTCCCCGCGAACTGACCGGCGAGGGCTCCTCGCCTTCGATCAGCTTGGTCGGATCGCAGACCGTGGCGGGGTCGAGCCGGTTGACCAGGTCCAGGGTCTCGAGCGACCAGCGCAGCACGGCGCCCATGCGGTCCTTGCCGATGACCCAGCCATCCGCGACAGCCAGCCCGTAGAGGGGCCGCCCGTCGGGCACGCGGGGAGAGGAGCGGACGACATTGAGGTCGTCGTCGAGGAGGTGGACACGTCCGAACGAGTCCGAGGCAATCAGCCCCACGCCCCCGACATAAAGAATTCTGATGACACGGTCGGTAAGTTCCACGGGACACCTCTGCTCGGCAGGCAATCCGGCTGGCATCGAGGAGGCCGACCAATGCGCGGCCGGCCTCCCAGACCGCCACGAGGACGGATGGTCAGTGACGTCGATCCGTCACTTGTTGATGCGCACGTTACGGCGAACCGGCTTCTTCATTTGCGAACACCCCCATCCAATTCATCGCGGACTCAACCGCCTTGACTGGAACGAGTGGGAGTACATCAACCTTCACCCTGTGCAGCAACCCGATTACGATGTGACATGATTCACAACACGAAACCCAAGATTCGTGTAAAATTTTCGACCCACAGGGGGATACATGTGCCGGAATATCGTGTTCTTGCGAAATGTCCACTTCGCGCCAGCAGTGCCGACCTGCGAAATCGGCATGGGGCCGAGTGAGCACCGGAGTCACCGGAGACCGACGCGGGACGAGTCCAACGGGCCCGTGAACGCACCGGAAGTCCGTGCACCGTGAAGTGTCGCCCCTGTCCAGTCGGGTGAATTCGACTATTATGTCGTCCCCTGTGAATGTGGCCCGACCAGAAGGGAGCACCGGTGTCACACGAGTTGCCCGGTCAGCTGTGGAAGAGTCTGACCAGCACCATCGGACTGATTTCTGTACGGACCGGCGACAGAGTCAATGTGATGTCCGCCGAGTGGTCGTACTTCGTGAACAAGGACCCTCTCTACGTGGCGGTGGTGCTCGGGCCGTCCTCCGACACCAGGAGGCTGCTCACCGCAGGAGACCAGTTCAGCGTCACCTTCTGCTCCGAGGACCAGGCGGAACTGGCCGACTTCGCCGGCAGCTTCTCCACCACGGACATCGACAAGACCACCAGCGAGCTCGTCACGTTCGGAGAACCGGAAGTGACCGACACGCCCTGGGTGAAGGGCGGGCTGCTGGCCCTGGAGTGCGAGCTGCGTGACATCGTGCCCTTCCCGGTCCACCAGATGTTCGTGGGCGAGGCCGTGGCCGCGCACGTACCGCCGACCAGCGGGCCGCCCCTGGTGAAACACGGCCCCATGTACACCCTGGGCGCACCGGTGCAGCGGACGGCGGTGGTGGCCGCGGCCCAGTACATCGACGACGAGACCATCCGGGTCGCAGCCACCGGGCCGGCGGCCGAAGTGGACGAGTGGCGCATCACGCTCACCGGCCGCGACGGCGAGGACGTCGACCTGGGCACCCATCCTTCGGCCGAGTACGGGGACTTCCTGGCCGACCTCCGCCTGCCGCAGTCGGCCAGGTCTCACGACGGTGCCCGTGTCAGGGTGGAGCGCCCCGGGGCCAAGCCCGGATTCGCGCGGCTCGCGCCCCGGCGGCCGGCGTGAACCCACCGGCGGGCACTGTCCGACCGACCGGACCGCTGCCTGTCGCCACGGTGCAGGCCAGGGCAGTACCGGGCGACATCGCGGCGAACAGCCTCTCGGCCGCCCGGCAGACCGACCGCGCGGCATCGGACGGCGCGCGGGTCGTGGTGCTGCCCGAGCTCCATCTGCCGGGCTACGACCTGGCCACCCTCGCGGCGGACCCGCGGGCCCAGATCCCGGTCGACGACCCCGAGTCGGTGACCGATCCCCGTCTCGACCCCCTGCGGGCCTCGGCGCAGAGCACCGGAGCGACGATCCTGGTGGGGGCGGCGCTCCGCGGCCCGCACGGCTCCCTGACCAACTCCCTGCTGGCCGTGAGGCCGACGGGCACGGTGTCCGCCGTCTACGACAAGCAGCACCTGTGGCACGCCGACGAGGCGGCCCTGTTCCGGGCCGGCCGGCACACCAGCGTGCTCGACGTCGACGGCTGGCGGCTCGGCCTGGCCATCTGCTACGACATGTCCTTCCCCGAACACGCTCGCGCCGCGGCTGTCGCCGGCGCGGACGCCTATGTCTGCGCCAGCGCCTTCGCCTCGGGGAACGAACACCGCGCACGCGTCTACATGGCGGCTCGGGCCCTCGAGAACACCGTGTACAGCGTCTTCGTCAACCCGGTCGGCGGCCCGGCCGACCGTCCCTGCTCGGGAGCCAGCCTCCTGTACGGCCCGGACGGAACACTCCTGACGGAGGCGCAGGCCGACAAGGAACAGGTGCTCACCGCGCGGTTCTCGTTCGACGCCATCGAGCGCGTACGCGGCTTCCTGCACATGTTGGAGGAGCACCGGACGGCCGGGCCGGCGGCCGTGACGCCCTGATCCGTGGCAGGGGCCCGGGCCTCGTCAGCCGCGGACGAGGCCCACGCCTGCGTAGAGGTGGGTGTGGCCTGTGTCCGGGTCGGTGCCGTCGGGGTGCCAGAGGTGGGCCTCCACCAGGCCGGGGGGCACCAGGGTGAGGGATGTCAGGAAGGACTCGATCGCGGCGCGGGGGCGGACGTTGGCGGCGATGCCCTCGTCGGCGTAGATGCGTTCCACCGCGCGCCAGGCGGCGGGGTCGAAGTCGTCGGTGACATGGCTGAAGATGACGCAGCTGCCGGGGGCGAGCGCCGCCAGGTAGCGGGAGACCACGTCGCGCACCTGGTCGTCGTCGGGGACGAACTGGAGAACGGAGCAGAGCATCAGGGCGACCGGGCGGTCGAGCGCCAGCGTGCGGCGGGCGACGGACAGGACCTCGTCGGGCCTGCGCAGGTCCGCGTCGGCGTAGTCCGTGGCACCCTCGGGGCTGCTGTGCAGGAGCGCCTCCGCGTGCCGCAGCACGATGGGGTCGTTGTCGACGTACACGACGCGGGACGACGGGCTGACGGCCTGCGCGATCTCGTGCGTGTTGGGCTCCTTGGGCACGCCCACGCCGATGTCGAGGAACTGGTCCGTACCCAGCTCCTCGGCCGCGTACCGCACCGCCCTGTCGTGGAAGCGGCGGGCGCCTGTGCCGATGCGCTGGATCGCGCCCTCGGTGTCGAACGCCTCCGCGAGGCGGGTGCCCGCGTCCTTGTCGACGCCGTAGTGGTCCTTGCCGCCGACGTAGAGGTCGTAGAGGCGGGCGGAGCTCGCCCTCGACGTGTCGACGCGCGGGTCGGGCTGCACGGGCGGCAGGCCGGGGGCCGGGGCAGCGGGCTCCCTGGGGGTGGTGGCGTCCGGCGTGTCCGGCGTGTCTGGCATCGTGCTCCCGTCCGCATCGGCGTCGCGCAGGAATCGCGCAGGAATCGCTCCTGGGCGCTCCCCGGCCCGCAACCGTCCCGCCGCGCGCCGCCGCCGGGGGGGCGACGGCACACGGCGCCATCGTTACGCCCGGGGCGCGACCTTCGTCAACCCGTTGATGATGCGGTCCATCGCGTCGCCGCCTGTCGGGTCCGTGAGGTTGGCCAGCAGCTTCAGCGTGAACTTCATCAGCAGCGGGTGCGTGAGGCCGCGCTGCGCCGCCAGCTTCATGACGGCCGGGTTGCCGATGAGCTTCACGAACGCGCGGCCCAGCGTGTAGTAGCCGCCGTAGGTGTCCTTGAGGACCTGCGGGTAGCGCTGGAGCGCGCGCTCCCGCAGCGCCGGGGTGGCACGGGCGTGCGCCTGGACGATCACGTCGGCCGCCAGCTGGCCCGACTCCATGGCGTACGCGATGCCCTCGCCGTTGAACGGGTTGATCATGCCGCCCGCGTCGCCCACGAGCAGCAGCCCGCGCGTGTAGTGCGGCTGGCGGTTGAAGGCCATCGGCAGGGCGGCGCCGCGGATCGGCATCGTCATGTTCTCCGGGGTGTAGCCCCAGTCCTCCGGCATGGAGGCGCACCAGGCCTTCAGCACCTCGCGCCAGTTGAGCTCGTGGAAGGCGGCGGACGAGTCGAGGATGCCCAGGCCCACGTTGGACGTGCCGTCGCCCATGCCGAAGATCCAGCCGTAGCCGGGGAGCAGCCGCTCCTGGCCGCCCCTGCGGTCCCACAGTTCGAGCCAGGACTCCAGATAGTCGTCGTCGTGCCGCGGCGAGGTGAAGTACGTCCGCACGGCGACGCCCATCGGCCGGTCCTCGCGCCGGTGCAGCCCCATGCCGACGGAGAGGCGGGTGGAGTTGCCGTCGGCGGCGACGACCAGCGGCGCGTGGAACTCCGCCGGCGTCTTCTCCTCGCCGAGCTTCGCGCGGACGCCGGTGATCCGGCCGGCCCTGTCGGTGATCGGCTCCGTGACGTTGCACCGCTCGTACAGCCGGGCGCCCGCCTTCTGCGCCTGCCTGGCCAGCTGGTCGTCGAAGTCGTCGCGCTTGCGCACGAGGCCGTAGTCGGGGAAGGAGGCCAGGTCGGGCCAGTCGAGTTCGAGGCGCATGCCGCCCCCGATGATCCGCAGGCCCTTGTTGCGCAGCCAGCCGGCCTCCTCGGAGATGTCGATGCCCATGGACACGAGCTGCTTCGTCGCGCGGGGCGTGAGGCCGTCGCCGCACACCTTCTCGCGCGGGAACGCCGTCTTCTCCAGGAGCAGCACGTCGAGGCCGGCCTTGGCGAGGTAGTACGCCGTGGTCGAGCCGGCGGGGCCCGCCCCGACGACAATGACGTCGGCGGTGTTCTCGGAGAGGGGCTCGGTCACGGCGTGGGCTCCCGAAGGGTCGGCGCGGATACGTGCGCGATACGAGAAGCGCGGCCGCGGACTCAGCAAAGTGGCGCGCCGACGTATCGAAGGGCAACGGACATGGGCAGTCTATGGGGGCGTACCGACAAGGCCGCTCGAAGGGCAGCTTCCGTGAACGATTCGCCTCAGCTCGTACCCAGCAGCAGCACCGCCGGCCCTCCCGGCGCGGCCACCGTCGACGGGCCCCTCGCCGGCGCGGCGGCCGGGCCCGCCCCCGCGCTCGGGCTGCGGGTACCGACCGACGAGGACGCGTACGCCTGGCACCGCCTCTTCGCCGACCGCGAGGTGATGGAGTTCCACGGCGGGCCCGCCGAGTTCTCCGTCTACGAGGAGCTCACCGCGCGCCAGCGGCGCCACGCGGCGGAGCGCGGCTTCTGCCTGTGGACGGTGGTGGACGAGCACGGCGAGGCGGCCGGCTTCACCGGCGCGCAGCCGTGGCCGCACCGGTCGTTCGGCCCGTACGGGGAGATCGAGATCGGCTGGCGCCTGGGCCGCGCGTACTGGGGCAGGGGCTTCGCGACGGCCGCGGCGCGCCTGACCCTCGACCGGGTGCGCGCGGCGGGCGTGGCGCGGGTGGTGGCGATGGTCGACGCGCGCAACGAGCGCTCCATCGCGGTCACCAGGCGGCTCGGGATGAGCCTCGCGAAGTCGTTCGCGTACGTGCCGCGGCACGCGGAGGGCGGCGAACTGGTGGGCCACCAGTACGAGCTGGCGCTCTGACGGGAGCCGCCGTCGGCGCCCTGGGCGCCCCGTGCCTCCGGCGCGCGCCCGCGCTCCCGGCGGCCCTGGCGGCTCAGGCGCGCACCCCTCGGTGCAGCGCCACCACGCCGCCCGTGAGGTTGCGCCACGCCACGTCCGACCAGCCGCAGCGCTTCATGCGGGCCGCGAGGCCGCGCTGGTTGGGCCAGGCGCGGATGGACTCGGCGAGGTAGACGTACGCGTCGGGGTTGGAGGAGACGCGGCGCGCGACCGGCGGCAGCGCGCGCATCAGGTACTCCTGGTAGACCGTGCGGAACGGCCCGAACGTCGGGTCGGAGAACTCGCAGACCACGATGCGCCCGCCCGGCTTCGTCACCCGGTACAGCTCGCGCAGCGCCTGCTCGGAGTCCTCGACGTTGCGCAGGCCGAAGGAGATCGTGACCGCGTCGAAGACCTGGTCGGCGAAGGGCAGCCGGGTCGCGTCGCCCGCGGTGAACGGCATCCAGGAGGAGCGCCGCTTGCCCTCGCGCAGCATGCCCATGGAGAAGTCGCAGGGCACCACGTAGGCGCCGGTCCGCGCGAGCTCCTGGGACGAGGTCCCCGTGCCGGCCGCCAGGTCGAGGACCTTCTCGGCGGGGCGCGCCGCCACCGCCTTCGCGACCTCCTTGCGCCACAGGCGGGCCTGGCCGAGCGAGAGCACGTCGTTGGTCAGGTCGTACTTCTCCGCCACGTCGTCGAACATCGTGGCGACTTCTTGTGGCTTCTTGTCCAGGGATGCACGGGTCATTGGTCCATTGAACCAGCCGCCGCGGCGGCTGCCCCGGGGCCTGGTGAGCTACGCGCGCCGGTGGACGAGCCGTCCGGCGAGCACCGTCGCGAGGGACTCGTCCGCGCCCTCCGCGGGGAAGACGGCGAAGTCCGCCGCACCGCCCTCGGCCAGGGCGCACGCCCGCGCGCGCAGCCCCGCGCGGCGCACGGCAGCCGCGACCTGCGGCCGGGTGAAAGGTCCTGCGACGGCGGTCACCCCGCGCGCGAGCAGCCGCTGCACGCCCCGGCGCGCGCTGGCGCCCCAGCGGGTGTCCGTCATGGCGACGGAGGCGGCGGGCAGCGGCGCCGTGCCGAGCTCGGCGGCCTCGCGCGGGTCCGGCCAGTAGCGCCCTTCGAGCAGTTCCGCGCCGTCGGCCGCGTACCTGCCGGGCTCCAGCACGCCGTCCCAGGCCCGCACCCGCGCCCCGCCGTAGCGGCCGAGCACCGTCTCGTACGGCCCGAGCGCCGCGATCCGTCCGCCGTCGGTGACGACCGCGAGCCCGGGGGTGGCGGGTCCGTTCCCCGCGGTGCGCACCCCGAGGGCCGGGTGGTGGATCGTACGCACCGCGCCGTCCTCAGTTGGCGCCCAGGAGCTTGAGCTCGGGGTGGGCGGTGCCGCCCGCGATCGCCGTGGAGGAGATGTGCGAGACGACGCGGTCGTCGACCGGGTCGTTCGCCGGGTCGTCGTGGACGACGAGGTGCTCGTAGGTGGTGGCGCGCTGCGCCGGGACGCGGCCCGCCTTGCGGATCAGCTCGATGATCTCCATGCGGTTGGAGCGGTGCTTGGCGCCCGCGGAGGAGACGACGTTCTCCTCCAGCATGATCGAGCCCAGGTCGTCCGCGCCGTAGTGCAGCGAGAGCTGGCCGACCTCCTTGCCCGTGGTCAGCCAGGAGCCCTGGATGTGGGCGACGTTGTCGAGGAAGAGGCGCGCGATGGAGATCATCCGCAGGTACTCGAAGAGGGTCGCCTGCGTCCGCCCCTTCAGGTGGTTGTTCTCCGGCTGGTAGGTGTACGGGATGAAGGCGCGGAAGCCGCCCGTCCTGTCCTGCACGTCGCGGATCATCCGCAGGTGCTCGATCCGCTCCGCGTTGGTCTCGCCGGTGCCCATCAGCATGGTCGTGGTGGACTCGACGCCCAGGTTGTGGGCGGTCTCCATGATCTCAAGCCAGCGCTCGCCCGACTCCTTGAGCGGCGCGATCGCCTTGCGGGGCCGCTCGGGCAGCAGCTCGGCGCCCGCGCCGGCGAACGAGTCGAGGCCGGCCGCGTGGATGCGGCGGATGGCCTCCTCGGCGCTCACGCCGGAGATGCGGGCCATGTGCTCGACCTCGGACGCGCCGAGGGAGTGGATGACCAGCTGCGGGAACTCCTTCTTGATGGCCGAGAAGGCGCGCTCGTAGTACTCGACGCCGTAGTCGGGGTGGTGCCCGCCCTGGAACATGATCTGGGTGCCGCCGAGCTCGACGGTCTCCGCGCAGCGGCGCAGGATGTCGTCGAGGTCGCGGCTCCAGCCCTTCTCCGTGTCCTTGGGCGCCGCGTAGAAGGCGCAGAACTTGCACGCCGTCACGCAGACGTTCGTGTAGTTGATGTTGCGCTCGATGATGTACGTGGCGATGTGCTCGGTGCCCGCGTACCGGCGGCGGCGCACCGCGTCGGCGGCCCCGCCCAGCGCGTGCAGGGGCGCGTCCCGGTACAGGACGACGGCCTCCTCGGGCGTGATGCGGCCGCCCGCGGCGGCTCGGTCCAGGGCTCCGGCGATGTCAACGGACGGGTGGTCGGCCTTCTCGGTCACCGGAACGGGTCCTTCCGCAGGGGGTACGACAGCCGCTCAAGCCTACGTCAGCGCCCCGCGCCCGGATCGGACGGCGGCCGGGGGCGGGCCGGGACCGGCCTCAGCGGTCCAGGATCTCGACGTGCACGTCGGCGGGGAAGCCCGTGGTCGGGCCGGTGCGGCGGGCGAACTCCTTGACGCCGGCGAGCTGCCGCTCGCCGAAGCGGAAGTCGAGCGTCGTGAAGTACTGCTCCAGGAGGGAGGCGTCGAACGCCTCCCAGCGCGCCGCCTGCTCCGCGACCTTCGTGACCTCTTCGAGGGAGAGGTCGCGCGAGGCGAGGAACGCGCGGTGCACCTCGCGCACGGTCTCGGGCTCGCGGGCCAGGAAGTCCTTGCGCGCGGCCCACAGGGCGAAGACGAACGGCAGGCCCGTCCACTCCTTCCACATCGCGCCGAGGTCGTGCACCTGGAGGCCGAGGCGGGGCGCCTCGTGCAGCGAGGCGCGCAGGGCCGCGTCGCCGATGAGGACGCCTGCGGGCGCCTCCTGCATCATCAGGCCGAGGTCGGGGGCGCAGCGGAAGTACTCGGGGTTCACGTGGTGCGCGTCGGACAGCAGCAGCTGGGCGAGGCGGACCGCGGTGCGGGAGGTCGAGCCGAGGGCGACCTTCTCGCCGTCGAGCCGGTCGAGCGGCACCTGCGAGACGATCACGCAGGACATCACGTCGCCGTCGCAGCCCACGGCCACGTCGGGGAAGGCGACGAGCTCGTCGGCGTGGCGCAGGTACTCGACGAGGCTGATCGGGGCGATGTCGAGCCCGCCGCGCACGAGCTGGTCGTTGAGCTTGTCCGGGGTGTCCTTGGTCAGCTCCAGATCGAGCAGGGTCCCGGTCCTCGCGAGTCCCCAGTACAGGGGCAGGCAGTTGAGGAACTGGATGTGGCCGACGCGCGGCCGGGTGCGGCGGCGGCCGGCTCCGGCGCTTCCCGTGGCGTCCTGTGCTGGCGTGTCTTCTTCTGGAGTGTCCACATCGCGAGGCTAAACCCGGCGGGCCCGCAGGGCGGCCGCGGGGCCGTGCCGCGCGCCGCCGCCGGTCCTCACGGGTAGGGCCCGCTCCCCCGCAGGCCCGTACGGGGTGAGGCCCGCGGCCGCCCGCCCTGGCCGGAAAGTGTGCCCACGCGGGCGCGCGGCACGCGCGGGAGAGCGGTGATCTTTGCCTCTACCGCCGCGCAGAGGCACCGTGCTAGGCTCGCTCGCAAGTTGCAGTTTGGTTTCCCTTGCAGTACAGAGCCTGCGGAGCATGTGACGCCGCAGGCTTTTGTAGTTTTCAGACTTCTTTGCAGGTTCTGGAGCAGGGCAACCCTTTGGCCCAAGGAGGGCTTATGGCTACCGGAACCGTCAAGTGGTTCAACGCTGAAAAGGGCTTCGGCTTCATCGCCCAGGACGGCGGCGGCCCGGATGTCTTCGTCCACTACTCCGCGATCAACGCCTCTGGTTTCCGCTCCCTGGAGGAGAACCAGGTCGTGAACTTCGACGTCACCCAGGGCCCCAAGGGCCCGCAGGCGGAGAACGTCACCCCCGCCTGAGTGACCGGCGTGGGCGATCGCCCATGACCACGTGAGAAGCAGTACCCAAGGGGCCCCACCCCGCCGCGGACGGCGGCGGGACGGGGCCCCTGCACTTTTTTCCCGGCCGGTTTCCCCGGCCGGTCCCGCGGCCCGGATTTCCGGGCCCGGGATGTCCGCGCGCGGGCTACCTCTCGTACAGCTTGGCGATGTCGTCCGCGAAATCCCGGGTGATCTGGTCGCGGCGGAGTTTCAGCGAGGGCGTGAGATGGCCGTTCGCCTCCGTGAAGTCCGTCGTGAGGACGAGGAAGCGGCGGATGGACTCCGCGCGCGAGACCAGCCGGTTCACCTCGTCGACGGCGCGCTGGAGTATGCCGCGCAGCTCCTCGTCCTCGGCCTCGGGCTCCTCCTGGCCCGTACGCCGCCTGCGCATCTCGCGCCAGTGCGCGAGGCCGTCGGCGTCGAGAGTGATCAGCGCCGTGATGTAGGGCCGGTTGTCGCCCGTCACCATGCACTGGCTGATCAGCGGGTGGGCGCGCAGCCAGTCCTCGAGAGGCGCGGGCGCGACGCTCTTGCCGCCGGTCGTGATGATCACGTCCTTCTTGCGGCCGACGATCGTCAGGTACCCCTCGTCGTCCAGGGCGCCGAGGTCGCCGGTGGCGAACCAGCCCTGCTCGTCCTGCGCGGGCACGGGCTCGCCGCGCTCGGAGTCCCAGTAGCCGGCGAAGACATGGGCGCCGCGCAGCAGCACCTCGCCGTCGTCGGCGATCCGCACCGCGGTGCCCGGCATCGGCCAGCCGACCGTGCCCATGCGGGGCCTGCGCGGGGGCGTGCAGGTGGCGGCCGCCGTGGTCTCCGTCAGGCCGTACCCCTCGAAGATCTCGACCCCGACGCCCGCGTAGAACGACGACAGGTGGCGGCCGAGCGGCGAGCCGCCGCAGATCGCGTACTTGACCCGGCCGCCGAGCGCCGTGCGGATCCTGCGGTGGACGAGCGGGTCGTACAGGGCACGCGCCGCGCGCAGCGCGATCGACGGGCCGGGGCCTGCGCCGTGCTCGGCCGCTTCGAGGGCCTCGCCGTAGCGGCGCGCGACCCGGGCGGCGCGGTCGAAGGCGGAGGCGCGGCCCATCCGCTCGGCCTTGGCGCGTGCCGTGTTGTAGACCTTCTCCAGCACATAGGGGATGGCGAGCAGGAAGGTCGGGCGGAAGGCGGCGAGGTCGGCGAGGAGCGCCTGGGTGCCGACGGACGGCGCGTGTCCGAGCCTGACCCTGGCGCGCAGGCAGGCGACGGCGACCATCCGGCCGAAGACGTGGCTGAGCGGCAGGAACAGCAGGATCGAGGGCGGCTCCTTGCTGACCGAGGTGAAGACCGGGTGGAGCAGCGCGACGGCGTTGTCGACCTCGGCGAAGAAGTTGCCGTGGGTCAGGGCGCAACCGCGGGGGCGGCCCGTGGTGCCCGAGGTGTAGCTGAGGGTGGCGAGGCTGTCGGGCGTGACGAGGGCCCTGCGCTGGGCGAGCACGTCGGGGCCGACGCCCGCGCCCGCCTCGCGCAGCCGGTCGAGCCCGCCGTCGTCGAGCACCCACAGGTGGCCGAGCTGGGAGAGCCTGCGGCCCTCCTGGCGTACGAGGGCGGCCTGCGCCGGGTCCTCCACGACGCAGGCGACGGCCCCGGAGTCCTGGAGGATCCACCGGGTCTGGAACGCGGACGACGTCGGGTAGACCGGCACGGTCACCAGCCCGGCCGCCCAGGCGGCGAAGTCAAGCAGCGTCCACTCGTACGTCGTCGTGGCCATGATCGCGATCCGGTCGCCGGGCCGCAGCCCCTCGGCGACGAGGCCGCGCGCGACGGAGCCGACGTCCTCGGCGAACGCGGCGGCAGTCACGTCCTGCCAGGTCCCGTCAGGCAGCTTGCGGCTGATGACGACGGCGTCGGGCTCCTGGCGGACGTTCTCGTACGGTATGTCGGCGAGCGATCCGCCCCGCACCGGGTGCGCGAGCGGCGGTACGTACGCCTCCCGCACCGCGGCGCCGTCCCTGACGAGCTGCGGGGGGACGGCGGGCGGCGGCTCGGGGGACCGCGACGCGGGAACCTGGGACACGGCTGTGGTCACGGGCTGCTCCTGGGGGTGCGCGGCGCTCCTGAGGAACGCCCAGAGCTGACCCTAAGGGGAAGCACCCGGTCCCGAACACCGGGGCGGCGCGCTCGGGTTCGCCACCGCGCCGCCCAACGACCCGGGCGCGGCGGCGGGGTGACGACGCGCACCGCCCCGGCGGGTCAGGCCGCGGCCGGGACCTTGTGCTCGTGTGCGTCCTGCTCCGGTGCGGGCCCGTCCACCGGGGAGGCGGTCGCCGCGTCGTAGGCGGCGCGGTCCAGGATGTTCTCGCGGGCGGCGACGACGACCGGGGCGACGATCTGGCCCGCCACGTTGGTCGCGGTGCGCATCATGTCGAGGATCGGGTCGATCGCCAGCAGCAGGCCGACGCCCTCAAGGGGCAGGCCGAGCGTGGAGAGGGTCAGCGTCAGCATGACCGTCGCGCCGGTCAGGCCCGCGGTGGCGGCGGAGCCGATGACGGAGACGAACGCGATCAGCACGTAGTCCTGCACGCCGAGGTGCACGTCGAAGATCTGCGCCACGAAGATCGCCGCGATCGCCGGGTAGATCGAGGCGCAGCCGTCCATCTTGGTGGTGGAGCCGAACGGCACGGCGAAGGAGGTGTACGTCCTCGGCACGCCGAGGCGCTCGGCCGCCTGCTGCGTCACGGGCATCGTGCCCACGGAGGAGCGGGAGACGAAGCCGAGCTGGATGGCGGGCCAGGCGCCGCGGAAGAACTGCAGCGGGCTGACCCGGGCGACCGTCGCGAGCAGCAGCGGGTAGACGCCGAAGAGGACGAGCGCGCAGCCCGCGTAGACGTCGGCGGTGAAGGTGGCGTACTGGCCGATGAGGTCCCAGCCGTAGTCGGCGATGGCGTAGCCGATCAGGCCGACGGTGCCGAGCGGGGCGAGCCTGATGACCCACCACAGGGCCTTCTGGAGCAGTTCGAGCACGACCTCGCTGAGCGTGAGGACGGGCTTGGCGCGCTCGCCGAGCTTGAGCACGGCGATCCCGGCGATCGCCGCCATGAACACGATCTGGAGGACGTTCAGCTCGCTGAAGGGCGTGACGACGTCGGTCGGGACGATGCCGGTGAGGAAGTCGATCCAGGAGCCCGCGTGCTCGGGCAGCCTGCCGTCCTTCGGCGTGAGGCCCGTGCCCGCACCGGGGTTGGTGACCAGGCCGATCGCGATGCCGATGGCGACGGCTATCAGCGACATCGCCATGAACCACAGCAGGGTGCGGGTCGCCAGCCTGGCCGCGTTGTTGACCTTGCGGAGGTTGGTGATCGACACCAGGATCGCGAAGAAGACGAGCGGGCCCACGGCGAGCTTCAGCAGCTGCACGAAGAGGTGGCCGACCTTGTCGAGCGTGGCGGTGAGCCAGCCGATGTCCTGGCTGCGGGCGAGCCAGCCGAGCAGGGCTCCGAGCACGAGGCCGGCGACGATCTGCGCCCAGAACGGGACCTTCGGCGATCTGCTGCGGGGGCCTGCCGGCTCGGTGGTGCCGGCTGCGGTGTTCGCGGACACGAACGCACTCCTGACGTGGCGTGGGGAGAGGGGCGGGGCGTGGACGTGCGGGGGCGCGGCGGGCCCGTGCGGGGCCGCTCCCTGGGCCCGGCGGGTCAGGCCGGGAGGCGGTGGCGACAGGCCGCGGAGGTGCGGCGGCAGAGATCGACGTGCAGGCGCGCCACGAGCGGAATGCTCATGTCATCTTCGAGGTGCACGGATCGGGTCACGCACGACAGTTAACACGCCGACTTTGGGATACTCAAAGCTGTTCTTTGAGACAACTTGGCAGCGGGCATGACAACGCCCCCGCCTCCCCTGGGCAGTTGGGGAGACGGGGGCACGAAGGTCTGTGGCCCGGATCACACCCGGATCACCCGGATCGCACGGCGGGCGGCCCCGCCGCACAGGGCGGGAACCGGCGCGGCGCCGGGCCGTGGACTACTCGGCGTCCTCCGCCGCGCGGTTGGCCTCCAGCTTGGCGCGCGCCTTGTCGAGGCGGCCCGACACCTTCATCGACATCTCGTCGCGCTGCTTGCGCAGCACCACGAAGCTGATGGGCGCGGAGACGACGAGGGCCAGCAGCAGCACCCAGATGCCGTTGGAGTCGCCGAGGCCCCTGGGCACGGCGCCGACCCGGACGAGGGCCGCGATCACGACCATGCATCCGATGAAGATGGCGATGCGCGCCATGGTGTAGCGGACGGTCACTCCTGGCTGCCGGATCACTGCGTGGCCTTCTCTCTTCCGGTCTCGTACCTTCCAGTGAAGCACGGGGGCCTCAGGCGCTCCCCAGCGGGAGCAGCATGACGATGTCGTCCCTGTCGTCGCCCGGCGCCACCCGGATCGCGCCGGGCACCCGGCCGACCTCCTTGTAGCCGCACGCCGCGTAGAAGCGGTCGGCGCCGGTGCCGCCACGGCACGTCAGGCGGATCGCCTCGATGCCGTCGAGCCCGCGCGCCGCGTCCGCGGCCGCGGCCATCAGCTGCCGCCCGTACCCCTTGCCCTGGTGGCGCGGGTGCACCATCACGGTGTACAGCCACAGCCAGTGGCCCATCAGGCGGTGGGTGTTGAGGGTGAGGAACGCGGTCGCCGCGACCGCGCCGCTCCCGTCGTACCCCACCAGCAGGTGCGTACGGCCCTCCGCCATCGCGGTCAGGTGCTTGACCAGCTCGGGCCTGACGTCGTCGGGCGCGACCGGCGGCACGAAGCCGACGGCCCCGCCCGCGTTGACCACGTCCGTCCACAGCGCGAGGATGCCGTCGCGCAGGGCGCGGCCCTCCTGCCCCGGGCCGAAGGGCGGGTCGAAGCGGAACGCGAGTGTCATGCCCGCGCCCTCACACCCGCATCGGCTGCGGAGCCTCGCGGCGGGCCGCGTCGGGGCCCGGGTACTCGCGGACCGTCTCGTAGCGGGTGTTGCGCTCGATGGGGCGGAAGCCCGCGTCGCGGATCAGGTCGAGCAGGTCCTCGCGGGACATCTTGTTCGGCGTGCCGTAGTTGTCCGCGTCGTGCGTGATCTTGTACTCGACGACCGAGCCGTCCATGTCGTCCGCGCCGTGCTGGAGCGCGAGCTGCGTGGTCTGGAGGCCGTGCATCACCCAGAACACCTTGACGTGCGGGACGTTGTCGAACAGCAGCCGGGAGACCGCGAAGGTCTTCAGCGACTCGGCGCCCGTGGCCATCGTGGTGCGCGCCTGGAGCCGGTTGCGGATCTTGCCGTCCTTCATGTCCACGAAGTCGTGCTGGTAGCGCAGCGGGATGAAGACCTGGAAGCCGCCGGTCTCGTCCTGGAGCTCGCGCAGCCGCAGCACGTGGTCGACGCGGTGCCGCGGCTCCTCGATGTGCCCGTACAGCATCGTGCTGGGCGTCTTGAGGCCCTTCTCGTGCGCGAGGCGGTGGATGCGGGACCAGTCCTCCCAGTGGGTGCGGTGGTCCACGATGTGCTGCCGCACCTCCCAGTCGAAGATCTCCGCGCCGCCGCCGGTCAGCGATTCGAGCCCCGCGTCGATCAGCTCGTCCAGGATGTCGGAGGCCGACATGCCGGAGATGGTCTCGAAGTGGTGGATCTCGGTGGCGGTGAACGCCTTGAGGGAGACCTGCGGCAGGGCCTCCTTGAGCGCCTTCAGGGAGCGCGGGTAGTAGCGCCAGGGCAGCGAGGGGTGCAGGCCGTTGACGATGTGCAGCTCGGTGAGGTTCTCGCCCTCCATGGCCTTCGCCAGCCGGACGGCCTCCTCGATGCGCATCGTGTACGCGTCCTTCTCGCCCGGCTTGCGCTGGAAGGAGCAGTACGCGCAGGACGCGGTGCACACGTTCGTCATGTTCAGGTGGCGGTTGACGTTGAAGTAGACGGCGTCGCCCGCCTTGCGCGTGCGCACCTCGTGGGCGAGGCCGCCGAGCCAGGCGAGGTCGTCCGACGCGTACAGCGCGATGCCGTCCTCGCGGGACAGCCGCTCGCCGTCACGGACCTTCTGCTCCAGCTCGCGCTTGAGCCCCGCGTCCATAGAAGCCGCCTCCCTTGTGCTGGTGGTTCGCCCGTCTGCGGGCCGATTCGAGGTTACGCCCCCGGTCCGCGCGATCCGGCCGCCCCCGGCGCTCCACCGGGCCCCGGGGCGCGTTGATCGCGTCACACCCCGCGGCGGGTCACTCCTCGGGGAGCTCGCCGACGCGGTTCTCCCACTTGGTCGACAGGACGACCGTCGTACGGGTGCGGGAGACGCCCTTCGTGCCGCTGAGGCGCCGGATGGTGCGCTCCAGGCTGTCCACGTTCTCGCCGCGCACCTTGAGCATGAACGAGTCGTCGCCCGCGATGAACCAGCAGTCCTCGATCTCGCCGAGGTCCCGCAGCCGCCGTGCCACGTCCTCGTGGTCGGCCGCGTCCGACAGCGAGATGCCGATCAGGGCGACCACGCCGAGGCCGAGCGAGGCGGCGGCCACCGTGGCGCGGTAGCCGGTGATGACCCCCGCCGACTCCAGGCGGTTGATCCGGTCGGTGACGCTGGGGCCGGAGAGCCCGACGAGCCTGCCGAGTTCGGCGTACGAGGCTCTGCCGTTCTCCCGAAGGGCCTGGATGAGCTGCCTGTCCACGGCGTCCATATGCCTGATGCCTTCCATCATTCAGCGATCCAGCAAGATTACTCGGCAGAACCAAGGTCCCCGGGCCGAAGGCCCTGGGAACGCTCCTTCTCGCGAGGGCGGTTGCTCGTGGCCCGGCCCACTCCCCCGCGCGCGGCCCGTCCCGGGGCGCGGCCCCCGCGGCGTCAGGCGTCGGGCGGGCGCGAGCCGCCGCCGAGCTCGCCGCGCCAGCGGCGGTACAGGCCGTGCTCCACGCCGACCGCGTCGAGCGCGCGGCCCGCGACGAAGTCCACCAGGTCCTGGATGTGCGTGGCGCCCGCGTAGAAGGCGGGCGACACCGGCAGCACCACGGCGCCGAGGTCGTCGAGTGCGACCAGGTGGCGCAGCGTGTTCCCGGCGAGCGGGGTCTCCCGCACGGCGACGACCAGCGGGCGGCGCTCCTTGAGCGTGACCCCGGCGACCCGCTGGAGCAGGTCCTTCGAGAGGCCGAGCGCGACGCCCGCGGCGGTGGCCGTGGAGGCGGGCACGATCAGCATTCCGCGCGTCGGGTACGAGCCGGACGAGGGGCCCGCCGCGAGGTCGCCCGCGGCCCAGTGGCGCACGTCCGACAGGTCGGGCGCGGGGAACGCGGCGGGGTCGCCGTCCGCGCCCCGGGCGAGCCAGGCGGCGAGGTCGTCGCGCCAGTGCGCGTCGCGGAAGGCGATGCCGGTCTCGTCCAGCAGGGTGAGCCGCGCCGCCCTGCTCACCACCAGGTCGACGCTCTGCCCCGCGTCGAGCAGGCCGCGCAGCACCGCGGCGGCGTACGGGGTGCCCGAGGCGCCCGAGACCCCGACGACCCAGGGCCTGCGGGGCGCGGCGGCCCGGCCGTCCCGGGCGCTCGGCGCGTCCGGGCCACCCGGTGCGTCCTGTCCGTCCTGTGCGTCCGGGGAAGTGCTCACGCGGCGAGCCTATCCGGCCGCGCACGGGCGGAACCCGGCACGGGGTGCGGGACGTTTCCAGCACGTCAGGCTCACAGGCAGGGGGCTGCGATGGCGTACGGGACGGATCCGGCGGGCAGGCAGGGCGCGGCGGCGCGCGCGGGGCGCGGCGGCGGCGCCGGACGGGTCAGGGCCGCGGGCGCGGTCATGGCCGCCTGGGTGGCGCTGCTGTGGCTGCTGCTCGGGATCGACGAGGCGACGGGCGAGTCGCTCGACACGCTGGGCATCACGCCCCGCAGGCCGGGTGAGCTGCTGGATGTCATCCCCGCGGCGTTCCTGCACGGCTCGGTCGCGCACCTCGCGTCCAACACGTTCCCGCTGCTGGTCCTCGGCTTCCTCGCCGCGCTCGGCGGGCTCGCCAGGTTCTTCGGGATCGTGCTCACGATCACCGTGGTCAGCGGGCTCGGCGTCTGGCTGACCGCCCCGAGCAACTCCGTCACCATCGGCGCTTCCGGGGTGGTCTTCGGGCTGCTGGCGTTCCTGGTGATCACCGGTTTCGTCAACCGCCGCGCCTGGGACGTCGTCCTCGGCCTCGTGGTCCTCGCGGTCTACGGCTCCGTGCTGCTCGGCGCCCTGCCGGGCAACCCGGGCGTCAGCTGGCAGGCGCACGCCTTCGGCCTGGTCGGCGGCGTGCTCGCGGCCTTCCTCTTCCGCCGCGAGCGCCACCCGCGCCCCGGGCCGCTGCCGCCCGGCCTGTAGCGGGCGCGCCCCGGCGGGGCCGCCCCCTGCGGAGCCCGGCGGGCTCACCGCGCCGGGCTGACCCCGGCGAAGGCCAGGGTGAGCAGCCGGTCCGCCTCCGCGGCGGCCCGCGGGTGGTGCTCCGTGGCCAGCGCGATACCGGTGACCAGGGTGATCAGGTCGGCGACTGTGACGCCGCCGCCGACCACGCCCTCGTCCGCCGCGCGGCGCAGCAGCGGGGCGCACGCATCGCCGAGCACGGCCGCGCAGCTGTGCACCGCCTCCTCGTCGAACGCCCCGTCGGGCGCCATCGCCGCCGCCATGCCGCGCGCGGAAGCGGAGTACGCGGTGAGCGCGCGGAGCCAGTCGAGCAGCGCGGCGCGGGCGTCCTGCGCGCCGGCGAGCGCGCGGGCGCGCTCGCACAGGGCCTCGACGCGCTCCCGGAAGACCGCGTCGAGCAGGGCGCGGCGGCCGGGGAAGTGCCGGCGCACGGTCGCCGAGCCGACCCCGGCGACGCGGGCGATCTGCTCGAGGGAGGCGTCGGCGCCGTGCGCGGCGACCTCCTCCTCGGCGACCGCGAGGATGCGCGCGTAGTTGCGCCGCGCGTCGGCGCGCTGACCGGGCACGTGAACACCTCCGACATCGCCAAGTGGCGGGCCCCTCCGTATCGTACCGAAGCAGAAACGGTGGGCCCCGCCGTTTACCTTTCGGCACCCCGAGGAGAGCCATGTCCGACACCGCAGCCCCCGTCCTGGTCACCGGCGCCACCGGCAGGCAGGGCGGCGCCACCGCCCGGGCCCTGCTCGCCGCGGGCGTCCCCGTGCGCGCCCTCGTCCGCGACCCGGGCACCGACCGCGCCAGGGCCGTCGCGGCGCGCGGCGCCGAACTGGTGACAGGGGACCTCGCCGACCGCGGCTCGCTCGCCCGCGCCGCCGAGGGGGCGCGGGCCGTCTTCTCCGTCCAGATGCCCGACCTGGCAGGCGGCGGCTTCGAGGGCGAACTCGCCCAGGCCTCGCACCTGGTCGGGGCCGCTCGGGACGCGGGCGTCGAGCAGTTCGTCCACACCTCGGTCTCCGGCGCAGGGCAGCACACCGCCGCCCCCGGCTGGGCGGAGGGCCGCTGGGCCGCGATGGAGCCGTACTACGCGGCCAAGACGGGCATCCAGGACCGGGTGCGCGAGGCGGGCTTCAGGTACTGGACCCTGCTCAAGCCCGGCTTCTTCATGGAGAACTTCCTGCCGTCCATGGAGTTCCTCTTCCCCCGGGGCGTCGAGGGCGGCCTCGTGAGCCTGCTCAAGCCGGACACCCGGCTCTCGCTGGTCGCCGTGGACGACATCGGGGCGGCGGCCGCCGCAGCGCTCGCCGATCCGGAGCGCTTCCACCGCGTGGAGCTCGAACTCGCGAGCGACTACCTGTCGATGACCAGGATCGCCGAGATCCTCTCCCGCACCCTCGGCACCGAGCTCACCGCGCCCGACATGACCCTGGACGAGGCGGTCGCCGCCGGCATGCCGCCCATGGGCGCGGGCCACCTGATGATGAACGAGACCGGCCAGCCCGCCCGCCCCGAGTTCGCCCGCGCCCTCGGCATCCCCCTCACCCCCTTCGAGGAGTGGACCCGCACCCGCCTCACCCCCACGGCCTGACCCCGCGGACCACCCGGCGCGGGCCTGTCAGCGCTCCGGAGCCGATGTGTCCCGAGGCAGCTCGCCCGTGGCGATCGTCAGCGTGCCGAGGCCGGTCTCCAGGGTGATGTCCTTGCCGTACGGCAGGGTGTCCCGGCCCTGGTAGCCCTCCGCTGTCGGGTGCCAGAGCGTCACGCAGTGCGCCTTGTAAGGGTCGAACACGAGGTAGTTGGCGATGCCGCGTGCCGCGTACAGGCGCGGCTTGATCTCGTAGTCCCGCCGCACACTGCCGGGCGAGACGACCTCCACGACGAGCTCGATCAGGTCCGGGTCGTAGGCGCTGCGGTTCTCCGCCACCGCTGCCGCCGGGATGACAGCGAGGTCCGGGCAGAGTTCGGTGTCCCCGTCGAAGACGAAGGCCACGTCGGAGGTGAAGCCCCAGTCGGCCGACAGCTGGGCCTCCAAGATGTTCCACACACGCCGGATGGTCTCGTTGTGGTGCGGGCGGACCGGACTCATCATGATGCTTGCCTCGACGATCTCCACCCGGTACCCGGGAAAACAGTCTTCCATCTGGGCAAGTTGTGAACGCAGACGCTCTGTTTCGGTGATCGACACGTCGGCCTCCCTTTCCCGTGCTCCATGGTAGGCGAGAGGTGCCGGGCCCCGGCCCGCGTCAGCCGCGGAGGCCTCTGGCGATCAGGTCGGCCAGGGCGAAGACGAAGAGTGCGATGCCGATGAAGCCGTTGACCTGGAAGAAGGCACGGTTGAGGCGGGAGAGGTCGTGCGGGCGGACGATCGTGTGCTCGTAGAGGAAGGCGGCGGCGACGACCGCGAGGCCGATCCAGTACAGGAGGCCGGCGCCGGTGGCGGCGCCGTACCAGGCGAGCAGGGCCGTGGTGACGACGTGCGCGGCGCGCGCGCCGTGCAGGGCGGCGGGGATGCCGAAGCGCGCGGGGACCGACCGCACGCCGTGTGCGCGGTCGGCGCGCACGTCCTGGCAGGCGAAGATCAGGTCGAAGCCGCCGATCCAGACGCCCACGGCGAGGCCGAGGATCACCGCGTCCCACGACCAGCTCCCGGTCACCGCGATCCACGCGCCGATCGGCCCGATGGCCTGCGCCACGCCGAGGATCGCGTGCGGGAAGGACGTGAAGCGCTTGCCGTACGGATAGACCACCATCGGCACGGCGGCGGGCAGCGCGAGCGCCAGGCAGAGCGGGCCGAGCAGCGCGGCCGCCGCGAGGAACACCAGCAGCGCGACGACCGCGCCGGTCCACGCCGAGCGGACCGACACCGCGCCGGTCACCAGCTCGCGGCCCGCGGTGCGCGGGTTCCGCGCGTCGATCTCCCGGTCGATGATCCGGTTGCAGGCCATCGCGAACGTCCGCATGCCGACCATGGCGACGGTCACGAGCAGCAGCTTCCACCAGTGGACGCTGCCGTCGAGCCGCTGCATCGCGGTGAGCGCGGCGATGTAGGCGAAGGGCAGCGCGAACACCGAGTGCTCGATCATGACGAGCCGCAGGAAGGCACGGACCCTGCCGCCGTGCCTGATCGGTTCCGGGCCGCCGATGGCCCCGTCCGCCGTGGTGCTCACAGCCCGTACTCCTTCCACCGGCGGTCGACAAGCGCCGCCGTCTCCCGGTCCGGTACGACCATATGCGGCCAGCCGCCGTCGCGTGCGTACCCCTCCTCGGGGAGCTTCCGCGTCGCGTCGATCCCCGCCTTGCCGCCCCAGAACTGCTGGTACGAGGCGTGGTCGAGGTGGTCGACCGGGCCCTCGACGACGGTCAGGTCGTGCCCGTAGTCGGTGTTGCCGAGCGCGCGCCACGCCACCTCGTGCAGGTCGTGCACGTCGCAGTCGGCGTCCACCACCACGATCAGCTTGGTGAGCGACATCATGTGGGCGCCCCAGATGGCGTGCATCACCTTCTGCGCGTGCTTGGGGTACTTCTTGTCGATCGAGACGATCGCGCAGTTGTGGAAGCCGCCCGCCTCCGGCAGGTGGTAGTCCACGATGTCCGGCACGATGATCTTCAGCAGCGGCAGGAAGAACCGCTCGGTGGCCCGCCCCAGCGGCCCGTCCTCCGTCGGCGGCCTGCCGACCACGATGGACTGGAGCAGCGGCCGCCTGCGCGTCGTCACGCAGTCGACGGTCAGCGCGGGGAACTCCTCCTGCGGCGTGTAGAAGCCGGTGTGGTCGCCGAACGGCCCCTCGGGCAGCGTCCTGCCCGGTTCGAGCCAGCCTTCGAGCACCACCTCGGCCGCCGCTGGGACCTGGAGCGGCACGGTCTTGCAGTCGACCATCTCGATGCGCCGCCCCTGCACGAACCCGGCGAACAGGTACTCGTCGATGTCGCCGGGCAGCGGCGCCGTCGAGGCGTACGTCACGGCAGGCGGGCAGCCGAAGGCGATCGCGACCGGCAGCCGCTCGCCGCGCCGCGCCGCCTCCGCGTAGTGGTTGCGGCTGTCCTTGTGGATCTGCCAGTGCATGCCGAGGGTGCGCCGGTCGTGCCGCTGGAGCCGGTAGAGGCCGAGGTTGCGCACGCCCGTCTCGGGGTCCTTGGTGTGCGTGAGGCCCAGGTTGAAGAAGGAGCCGCCGTCCTCGGGCCAGGTGAACAGCGCGGGCAGCGCGTCCAGGTCGACCTCGTCGCCGGTGCGCACGACCTCCTGGACCGGCGCCTCCTTCACCTTCTTCGGCGGCACGTGTGCCATCGAGCCCAGCTTGCCGAAGGCGTCGCGCACGCCGACGAAGCCGTGCGGCAGCTCCGGCTTGAGCAGCCCGCCGATCTTCTCGCCGATCTCCGCGTACGAGCTGAGCCCGAGCGCCTTGAGCAGCCTGCGGTCCGTGCCGTACACGTTCATCGCAAGCGGCATCGCGGAGCCGCGCACGTTCTCGAAGAGGAGCGCGGGGCCGCCCGCCTTGTTCACCCGGTCGGTGATCTCGCCGACCTCCAGGTACGGGTCGACCTCGGCCTTCACGCGCTTGAGGTCGCCCTCGCGCTCCAGGGCCCTCAGCAGCGAGCGAAGATCGTCGTAAGCCATGCCCCCCAGTATCGGCCACCGGCCGCGCGGGCCCCGCCACCGGGCCCGCCGCCCCGCGCGCACGCTCCCCCGTGCGCGCCGCGGCCCCCGTACCCGCCCGTTCGGCCGCCGTCCGTACGGGCGGAACGCCGGGCCCGCGCGGCCCCCTGCCCGCCGGGCCCTCCCTCTGCCCGCCGGGGGTGTCGCGGGGGCGTCCCGGCAGGTGAAGAAGGGATGGCCGCGCGGTGCCGCGGCCCCGGCGCCCCGGCCGCACCACCCGCCGCCTGCCGCCCGCGCCGCCGCCCCGACTCCGCGTCGCACACCCCGAGCTGACGCTCCGTCAGCGACACTGTGCCGACCGTCCCCACCAGGCGATCCGCGGCCGCCGTCCCCCGGCCGCACCGCCCGGAACACCCCGGTCGCCCGCGCCGGAAGCGCACTTTGCCACCGCTTGATCCTTTTGCCGTTGCTTGGCCGGGCGTTCACCGAACTGCCCTGACTTTCCGCGCACCCGGCCGGAGAGAGTCGTGCGCGGCCTGTTCCGCCCTCTCACTCCGCAAGGGAAGTGGGTACCCCCATGCCCGACATGACCCGTCGCAGACTCCTCGGCTCCGCCGCGGGCGCCGCGGCCGGCGGCGCCGCACTCAGCCTCCTGCCGCCGTCCGTCCAGAAGGCCGTGGCCGCGGGCCCGCCCCGGGGCGGCTCGATCGACGACATCGAGCACGTCGTCCTGCTGATGCAGGAGAACCGCTCCTTCGACCACTACTTCGGCACGATGAAGGGCGTACGCGGCTTCGGCGACCCGGCCGCGAAGCGCCTGCCGAACGGCCGCCCGGTCTTCTACCAGCCCGACCCCGGCACCCCCGACGGCTACATGCTGCCGTTCCACCTGGACACGCACAGCAGCAGCGCCCAGGCCATCCCCTCCACCAGCCACGCCTGGTCGGTCCAGCACAGCGCCTGGAACAACGGGAAGATGGACAACTGGCTGCCCGCGCACCGCGCCGCCGACGGCAAGAACGGCCCGTACGTGATGGGCTACTACACGCGCGAGGACATCCCGTTCCAGTTCGCGCTGGCCGAGGCGTTCACCGTGTGCGACAACTACTACTGCTCGATGATGGGCCCGACCTGGCCCAACCGGATGTTCTGGATGACCGGCACGGTCGACCCGAACGGCACCCACGGCGGCCCGATCATCAGCAACGTCGCCCCCGACAGCGGCTACACCTGGACCACGTACGCGGAGCGCCTCGAAGCGGCCGGCGTGTCCTGGAAGGTGTACCAGGAGGAGGACGACTACGGCTGCAACATGCTGGAGAACTTCGCGAACTTCAAGAACGCGAAGCCCGGCGACCCGCTGTACGACAAGGGCGTGCAGCCAGGACCCGCGGGCGCGTTCGAGGCGGACGCGCGGGCCGGGCGCCTGCCCACCGTCTCCTGGATCATCTGCACCAGCACCCAGTCCGAGCACCCGGACTACCTGCCCGCCGCGGGCGCCGACTACGTCGCCTCGAAGATCGAGGCGATCGCGTCCAACCCCGAGCTGTGGCGCAAGACCGCGTTCATCCTCGACTACGACGAGAACGACGGCCTCTTCGACCATGTCGTGCCGCCCACGGCGAAGCCCGGCACGGTGGACGAGTACATCGACGGGCTGCCCATCGGCGCGGGCTTCCGCGTGCCGTGCATCGTCGTCTCGCCGTGGACGGTGGGCGGCTGGGCCGCGGGCGAGGCCTTCGACCACACGTCCGTGCTCCAGTTCCTTGAGCGCGTCACGGGCGTGCGGGAGCCCAACATCAGCCAGTGGCGCCGCCGTACGTTCGGCGACCTGACGTCGGCTTTCGGCTTCCGCCAGGCGGCGCCCCGCCCGCCGAAGCTGCCCACGGACACCGCGGAGCAGCTCGCCGAGGCCCAGCAGGAGGTGGCGACGCTGCCGCCGCCGACCCTGCCGACCACGCACCAGAAGGTGCCGCGGCAGGAGAAGGGGTGGCGGCCCCGCCGCTGAGCCCCGCCGCCGAGCGGCCCCACCGCTCGGCCCCGCCGCCGCACAGAGGCGTGCCCCGGCCGGATGTCAGGATTCCGGCCGGGGCACGCCCGTGCGGTGTACGCGCCGCGCGTCACACGCCCGCGTACGAGTGCTTGCCCGAGACGAAGATGTTGACGCCGTAGTAGTTGAAGAGGAAGCAGGCGAAGGCGACCAGCGCCAGCGAGGCGGCCTTGCGGCCCTTCCAGCCCGCGGTGGCGCGCGCGTGCAGGTAGCCGGCGTAGGCGACCCAGGTGATGAAGGACCAGGTCTCCTTCGGGTCCCACTCCCAGTAGTGGCCCCACGCGCTGCCCGCCCAGATGGCGCCCGCGATGATCGTGAACGTCCACAGCGGGAAGACGGCCGCGTTGACGCGGTAGGCGAGCTTGTCGAGGGTGGCAGCGGCGGGCAGCCGCTCAAGCACCGAGGTGGCGAAGGCGCTGACCTTCTCGCCCGCGATCAGCTTCACCTCGTACCGGTCGCGGAAGAGGTAGAGCAGGGTGGCGACGGCGCCGACGTAGAAGACCGCGCCGCAGAAGATCGCGGTGGAGACGTGGATCCACAGCCAGTACGAGTGGAGCGCGGGCACCAGCTGGTCGCTCGCGGTGTACAGCACGGTGACGGCGAGGCCGAGCGTCAGCAGGACGGTCGCCACCAGCGGCAGCCCGAGCCAGCGGATGTTCAGCTTCCGGGAGGCGAGCAGCCCCAGGTACACGCCGACGGCGACCGTGGAGAACGTGATGCTGAACTCGTACATGTTGCCCCACGGCGCGCGCTGCACCGACAGGGCGCGGGTGAGGACGCCGCCCGCCGCGACGAAGAAGGCGAGCACCGTCAGGGACAGCGCGATCCTGCCCCACATGTCGCCCTGCACGTCGCCGCCGTCGGCGCCCGGGCCGTCCGGCACGTCGCGGGAGCCCGACGCGGAGCGGGTGACGATCTTCGGCCGTTCAAGGACGGTGGTGCCGCCGCCCTTGGCGGTGACCTTCACGGTGACCGTCCCGGTCTCCTTCGCCTGCTCCTCGGCCGCGGGGCCGGTCAGCGCGGCGGCCGTACGGGCGACCTTGCTGCGGCTCCCGAAGATCCACTCGAAGATATGGGCGAAGAAGGCCAGCATGTACACGGCCATGGCCGAGTAGACCAGCACATTGCTGGTGTGGGCCAGGTTCTCGTTGGTTGCGGCGGCGAGGATCACTTCTGCGCCCCTTCGGCGTGTTCGGCTGGTGCGGCGGCGGAGGCTTCGCCCGCGTCGTCGGCGTCAGGATCGGGCGCCGGGGGCGCCTCGGGAATGAGCGTGACGGCCAGGTCGCCAAGCTCCTCGGGGAGTTTCGCGGACTCGCTGCGGCCGAGTCCCGCCATCTCAAGGACGGTCACGCCGTCGGGGCCCTGGACGGCCCTGACCCAGACGCGGCGCCGCTGGATGAACAGGGAGCCCGCGAGCCCCAGGATGGCGGCGACCGCGCCGCCGAGCGCCCAGAGCTCACCGGGCTGGTGGGTGACCTGGAAGCTCGCCCACTCCTTGATCGGGCCCTTGTCGAAGGTGAGGGAGCCGGCGCCGCCCGGCAGCTTCAGGGTCTCGCCGGGCAGCAGGCTCTGCTTGAGGATCTGCCCCTTGGAGTCCTTGAACGGCTTCAGGGTCTTCGTGTTCAGCTGGTAGACGTTCTGCGGGATGCCGGAGTCGACACCGAGGTCGCCGTGGTAGGCGCCGATGTTGAGCACGGGGAAGTCGGGGGCGGGGAACTGCGAGAGCATCTGGCCCTTGCCGCCGAACGTCGGCACGAACAGTGCGGCGAAGCCCAGCTGGTCCTTCTTGCCGTCCTTGTCGCGGTAGCCGTCCATCACCTTGATGGCACCGCTGGAGGAGAGGTTCTTGTCGAACGGCAGCAGGGGGGTGTTGCCGTGGAAGACGACCTTGCCCCTGCCGTCCCTGACCGTGACGGACGGCGCGTAGCCGTGCGAGATCAGGTAGACGTTGGAGCCCTCCACCTTCAGGGGGTGGTTCTCCTTGATGACGGCCTTGTGCTCCGTGTCGCCCGGGCCCTCGGAGTAGTGGATGTCCGCCTGGAAGGTGCGGGCGGTGCCGACTTCGGGGCCGCTGCGCTCGTACGTGCCGACGAAGTCGTCGAGCGAGAAGGAGAAGGGCGCGAGGTTCGCGGTGTCGAACAGCGGGCCCGACGTGAAGTCGTCGTACTGGCTGAGCGTGTTGGAGAACCCGTCCTGGTCCCCCTCCATGATCAGCTTGCCGCCCTCCGACTTGAAGAGGGAGCCGGAGGCGAAGGCGAGCAGCATCACGATCAGCGCGACGTGGAAGACGAGGTTCCCGGCCTCGCGCAGATAGCCCTTCTCCGCGGCGACCGCGTCGCCGACGACGTGGGCGCGGAACCTGCGCCGCCTGAGCACCGCGAGCGCGGCCTCGCGCACGGCCTCGGGCTCGGTCTGCGTGCGCCAGGTGGTGTACGCGGGAAGCCGAGTGAGGCGGCGCGGGGCGCCGGGCGGGCGGCCGCGCAGCTGCCCGACGAACTGCCAGGACCGCGGGATGATGCAGCCGATCAGCGAGATGAACAGCAGGATGTAGATCGCGGAGAACCACACCGAGCTGTACACGTGGAACAGCTGGAGCTTGTCGTAGAGCGGCCCGAGCGTGGTGTGGTCGGACAGGAAGGTGTCGACCTTGTTCTGGTCCGCGCTGGCCTGCGGGATCAGGGAGCCGGGGATCGCGGCGAGCGACAGCAGCAGGAGCAGCAGCAGCGCGATGCGCATGGAGGTGAGCTGGCGCCAGAACCAGCGGACCCAGCCGACGGGGCCGAGCGTGGGGCCCGAGATCAGCGGCTCCTCGCGGGGCGCGGTCGACAGCTGGGACCCGGCGGCGCCGATCTCGCGCGCGTCGGCCTCGTCCTGGGTGCGGGCGGGCGCCGCGGCCCCGGCGGCGGTGTCGTCGGCTGCTGCGTCGTTGTCGGCGTCGGCTTCCGTACCGGCGGCGTCGGCGGCCCGGCCGCTGCCGGCGTGTGTGTCTGTGTTGCCCATGGTGCTAGATCCCCACCGAGAAGCCGTTGGACCACGACTGCGTCTGCTGAAGGATGCCGTCCCACACGCCGGTCACGAGCAGCAGCCCGGTGGCGACCATCATGCCGCCGCCGATCCGCATGACCCACGCGTAGTGGCGCTTGACCCAGCCGAAGGCGCCCAGGGCCTTGCGGAACGCGACGGCCGCGACCACGAAGGGCACCCCGAGCCCCAGACAGTACGCGACGGACAGCACGGCCCCGCGTCCGGCACTGGCCTGGCTGAAGGCGAGCATGTTGACGGCGGAGAGCGTCGGCCCGAGGCAGGGCGTCCAGCCGACCCCGAACAGCGCGCCGAGCAGCGGCGCGCCGACGAGGCCGGAGACGGGCCGCTTGTGGACGCGCACCTCGCGCTGGGTGATCCAGGGCATCAGCCCGGCGAAGAAGAGACCCATGAGGATCATCAGCACGCCGAGCACCCGGGACAGGACGCCCCTGTGGTCCTGGAGGTTCTGCCCTGCGAAGCCGAAGAGTGCGCCGCCGGAGACGAAGACGGCCGTGAAGCCGAGCACGAAGAGGCTCGCGCCGGTGACCATCCGGCCGCGCCGCGCCTGCCCCAGGTCGGAGCCGGTGACTCCGGTCACGTAGCTGAGGTAGCCGGGCACGAGCGGCAGGACGCACGGGGAGAAGAAGGAGACGAGGCCGCCGAGGACCGCGATGGGCAGCGCGACCAGCAGCGCGCCGCTCGTGACGGTGGTGTTGTAGCCCGTCACCGCGAGGGCCTGTACGCCGTGCACGGGATCACTTCTCCGCGATCAGCGGGTCGATCATCTTCTTGAGCTTCGCCTCGTCCAGGGCCTGGAGGGCGCGCGCGGCGATCTTCCCCTGCCGGTCGAGCACGATCGTCGACGGGATGGCCTGCGGGTTGAGCGTCCCCTTGGGGAAGCCGGAGAGCAGCAGCCGCCCGGTCGGGTCGTACAGGCTCGGGTACGGGATCGCGTAGTTCTTCTCGAAGGCGACGCCCTGGTCCTTGTTGGTGTCCCGGGTGTCGATGCCGACGAACTGCACGCCCTTGCCCTGGGTGGCGCCCGCCACCTTCGCGAGGTGGGGCGCCTCGGCGCGGCAGGGCGAGCACCAGGAACCCCAGACGTTGAGGACGACGACCTTGCCCTTGAGGGAGGAGACGTCCAGGGGCTTGCCGTCGAGCGTGGTGCCCTTGATGGCGCCCACCGCCTTGCGGTCGGCCTTCGGGACGGTGTCGATGCCGTCGGAGTTGCTCGCGACGAAGTTCGTGTTGCCGCCTCCGCCGGACTTGCCGCTGCCGCAGGCGGTGAGCGCGAGGGCGGCGGTGACCACGGCGACCGGCAGGGCGGCGGCGCGCACCGCACGGCGGGAGCGGGCGCGCGCGGTGGTGCGTCGGGGGGCGCTGCCGAAGTTCATGTGAAAAGTTTCGCATGGGCGTTTCGGGCAATCCCGCCCACCCCCCTCGGTGTCCGGGCCGCCCCAAGGGCCCGTTGTAAGAGCCGGGTGAGCCGGACCTGTGCCACCCGGCGGACCAGCGGCTGTCCCGGCACGGGGGCGGGTTTCACACCAACCGGCCCCCGTACGGGCGCTGCGTCCGTGTTCGTATGATTCGTCTGGTTCGTTCAGTTGTGCTGTTCTCGTCCCGGTCAGGCCGCCTTGAGGTAGGTGTTCCAGCCGCCCGTGGGCGCCTGTCCGACCTCCAGGCCCTGGAGCTTCGTGAGGAGGGCGGGATCCTGCGCGTCCAGCCAGTCGGTGAACTGGCGGAACGAGACGAGCCGCACCTCCGGCCTGCCCGCGATCTGCTTCAGGGCGTCCTCGACGGCGTCCATGTAGATGCCGCCGTTCCACGTCTCCATGTGGTTGCCGATGAAGAAGGGCGCGCGGTTGGTCTCGTACGCGCGCTGGAAGCCGGCCAGGTACGACTGGGTGGCCTGCTCGCGCCAGCCCGCGTAGCGGGAGGTCATGCCCTGGGTGGAGTTCTTCGACTGGTTGGCGAGGATGTTGTAGTCCATCGACAGCACCTCGAAGCTGTGCCCGGGGAAGGGGATGCCCTGGAGCGGGTAGTCCCAGACGCCCTGCTTCTTGGTGGGCCAGGTCTGCGTGCCGCCCGGCGAGGAGGCGTCGTAGCGCCAGCCGAGCGCGGCCGCGGTCGGCAGCAGCTGCTCCTGGCCGAGCAGGCAGGGGGTACGGCCGCCGATCAGCTCCTTGCGGTAGTCGAACGGCAGCGGGTCGCCGTCCGTGCTGCCGCAGTTGGTCTTCCAGGTCGTGACGAACGACATGGCCTGGTCGATCTCGCTGCGCCACTGCTCGGGGGACCAGTTGGCGACGGAGCCGCTGCCCGAGCAGAAGTGGCCGTTGAAGTGGGTGCCGATCTCGTGGCCGTCGTTCCAGGCGCGGCGCACGCAGGCGAGGGTGTCCTTGATGTGGGCGTCGGTGAGGTAGCCGATGTCCGAGGCGCCGATCGGGTTGTTGGGCGGCTGGTAGAGGTGCTTCTTGCCCTCGGGCAGCAGGTAGAGCCCGGAGAGGAAGAAGGTCATCTTGGCGTCGTGCTGCTGCGCCAGGTCGAGGAAGCGGGTGAAGAGGCCGGTGCCGACCTCGCCCGCGCCGTCCCAGGAGAAGACGACGAACTGCGGTGGTGTCTGGCCCGGCTCAAGTGGCGCGGGGGCCGGCGGCTGGTGGGGCTGCTTGCCCGTGTCGGCGGTGGAGCCGTCCCCGATGAGGGTGACGGCCTTCTTCGGCGGGGCGCCGGCGGCGGCGTCCTTGCCCGCCTTACCGGTCGCCTCGGCGGACGCGTGGTGGCCCGTGGCCTTCTCGGCGCCGCAGGCGGCGAGTCCGACCGCCGCCGCCGCGCCCATTCCTGCCCCGAGCAGATCTCTCCGGCTGATGCTGCGCATACCGTCCCCATCCGTGTTCGATCACTGGTGACCGGCAAGCACAGGTCAGGCACTTGTCGGTTCATCACATTTTTTACAAGCGACAAACCGTGAGACAGTGCACCGAACACGGCGGTTCATGGAATTATCGTATCTTTACGAATGCGAGACGCGGCGATGGGGCACACGGGCCCCTACGCCCTACTCCGTCCGGTTGTTCTCTATGCGCCGAACGCCTTGCCCGCCCCCGGCTGGGGTTTGCCGCCGGGCAGCAGGTGCGCGGGCACCAGGTCGCGCGCGGGCTCCGCGTAGCCGACCGAGACGATCCGGTCACCCCGGTACGTGAACGTCGTCAGCGACGCCAGCGTGCACTGGCGGCGGCGCGGGTCGTGCCAGAGCCTGCGGCCCTCGACGAAGCTGCGCAGGATCCAGATCGGCAGCTGGTGGCTGACGCAGACCGCCTCGTGGCCCCTGGCCAGGTCGCGCGCCTTCGCCAGCGCGCCGGTCATCCGCACGACCTGGTCGACGTACGGCTCGCCCCAGGACGGGCGGAACGGGTTGGTCAGGTACTTCCAGTTCGCGGGCTTGCGCAGCGCGCCGTCCCCGACGCCGAAGGTCTTGCCCTCGAAGACGTTCGCCGCCTCGATGAGCCGGATGTCGGTCGCGACGTCCAGGCCCTTCGCCTTCGCGATCGGCGCGGCCGTCTCCTGCGCGCGCTCCAGCGGGGAGGCGACGACCAGGGTGATGTCCCGGTCCGCGAGGTGCTCGGCGACCCGCTCGGCCATCCGCGCGCCGAGGTCGGAGAGGTGGTATCCGGGGCGGCGCCCGTACAGCACGCCGTCCGGGTTGTGCACCTCGCCGTGGCGCATCACATGGACCACGGTCAGCTCGTCCGGGTCGGCGGCGTTGAGGCTGTTGCTCATCACAAATCCTTCGGCACTCTCGTACGGCTGCGGGCTGCCGCCCACGACGGGGCGGTCCCGCCCGCCGGGAGCAGTCTCCCCCGGCGGGCGGCAGGTCGGGCGGGCGGCGGGTCAGGCGGCCGGCGGCTCGGCGCGGGCGGCGGCGCGTGCGGCCTCGGGCAGGGCGGCGGCGATCCGCTCCACCGCGCGCTCGTCGTGCGCGGTGGACAGGAACCACACCTCGAACGCCGACGGCGGCAGGTAGACGCCCCGGGCCAGCATCGCGTGGAAGAACGCGGTGAAGCGGTACGTGTCCTGCCGCTTGGCGTCCTCGAAGTCCCGCACCTCCCGGTCGGTGAAGAACACGGAGAACATGTTCGACGCCGTCTGCACCCGGTGCGCCACGCCCTCCTTGGCCAGCGCCTCGGACACCAGCGCGCGCACCTGCGCGGAGACCGCGTCGACCGCGGCGTACGCGGCGTCGTCGAGGAGCCGCAGCTGCGCGAGGCCCGCGGCGGTCGCCACCGGGTTCCCCGACAGGGTGCCCGCCTGGTAGACCGGGCCGGCCGGGGCCAGGCGCTGCATGATCTCGGCCCGGCCGCCGAACGCGGCGGCGGGGAAGCCGCCGCCCATGACCTTGCCGAACGTCATCAGGTCGGGCGCCACGCCGTCGACCCCGTACCAGCCGGCCTTCGAGGTGCGGAAACCGGTCATCACCTCGTCGGAGACGTACAGCGCGCCGTTGTCGTGGCACAGCTGCCGCAGGCCCGCGTTGAAGCCGTCGCGCGGCGGCACGACGCCCATGTTGCCGGGCGACGCCTCGGTGATCACGCAGGCGATCTCGCCGGGGTGCGCGGCGAACGCCTCACGCACGGCCTCCAGGTCGTTGTACGGCAGCACGATCGTGTCGCCCGCCTGCGCGCCCGTCACGCCCGGGGTGTCGGGCAGCGCGAAGGTGGCGAGGCCGGAGCCCGCCGAGGCGAGCAGCGCGTCCACATGGCCGTGGTAGCAGCCGGCGAACTTCACGACCTTGGCCCGCCCAGTGCAGCCGCGGGCCAGCCGGATCGCGGACATCGTCGCCTCCGTGCCGGACGAGACGAGCCGCACCTCGTCGAGCGGCGCGACCCGCCCGACCATCTCCTCGGCGAGCGCGACCTCCCCCTCGGTGGGCGCGCCGAAGGACGTGCCGCGCGCCACCGCCGCCTGCACCGCGTCGACCACCTGCGGGTGCGCGTGCCCGAGGATCATCGGACCCCACGAGCACACGAGGTCGACGTACTCCCTGCCGTCGGCGTCGGTGAGGTACGGGCCGCTGCCCGAGACCATGAACCGGGGCGTGCCGCCGACGGCGCCGAAGGCGCGTACGGGAGAGTTGACCCCGCCGGGGGTCACTCGGGCCGCACGCGCGAAGAGTGTCTGCGAAACTGGGGCATCAGCATCAAAGGGGAAGCTCACGTAATCCATGGTGTCAGAGGCCCGGATGTTCTTGCGGACAGGTGTTTCACGGAGCGCCTGCGGGGGAGGTCACTGTCACGATGATCGGGTTGCGCGGCCGGAGCTGCGAGTGGTCGGGTGGAGATATGCATCGCGGTGGCGGACTGGGCGAGGGGACGGACGACCTGGGACCCGAGCCTGCCCGGCGGGGCAGGCACCGGCGCAACGACCGACAGCGCGAGCACCACGACCGCGAAAGGCCGCGGCATGATCAGCATGATCAGCCGCAGCCGGCGAGCAGGAGTGGTGGCCGCGTGGGGGTGACCTACAAGTACTTCGGCGCGCCGGACGGCGCGACGGCCGCCCGCGTCCCCATCTCGATGCGCCCCGAGGAGCTCGGGGGCGACGAGCTCGGCATGGGCGGGATGTTCACCAAGATCAAGCCGGAGACCATAGCCGCGATGGTCCTCACCGGCATCCAGGGCATGCCTCTCTACCGCGTCCCGCCGCTCGAACTGGTCGTGCTCCACCCGGACTACGCCGTCGTCAAGCTCCCGATGACGGCGGTCGACCCGCTGCGCGGCATCGGCGAGGAGTCGGTCGGCGCCGCGGCCTTCATCTGGTCCACGGTCCCCGACCGCGGCGGCCCGCGCGACGCCTTCGACGTCTACCAACTCCTCCACGAGTGGCAGGACTTCTCCCACCGCCTGCACGAGGCCGGCCACCAGCCGTACTGCCTGGTCTGGCCGTAGCGCGCCACGCCCCCGTACTGCCCCGTTGCTCCCCCGTGCGCACGCGGGCGGGGCTTCGGGGGCGCGGAGCCCCGGTCCGAAGCCCCGGCCACTGGGGGTCAGGCGTCCGGGGGGCCGTCCGGCGCGAGTGTGGTGGCGCCGAGGGCGGCGGCCAGCGCCTGGAAGGCGTCCGCCGTGTAGTTGACGTGGTCTCCGCTGTCGTAGTCGTGCGGGCTCGGTGCCTTGTCGAGGATGAGCGCCGGCGGGTCGAGGGTGCTCGCGGGGTCGGGCACGCCGACGACGCTCTCCAGGTCGGCGTGGGTCAGGTACGGGGTGCTGAAATCGGTCTGGTCGGTGATCCAGGTGTTGGCGCTGAGCCGGTCCGCGTCAGCGTCCGCGGTGCAGGGCTTGTATCCGGCGCAGGGGGTGAGCGTCGTGAAGACCACCTTGATGCCCCGGGCCCTGAGCTGGTCGCCGAGGACCTGGTAGGTGTTCACGAGCCGGTCGTCGTCGCTGCCCGCCATGAGGTCCGTCAGCCCCTGGACGATGACGGCCGTCCTGACCCCGGAGAGGCCGAAGACGTCGCGGTCGAGGCGGCTGAGCATGGCCGGGCCGCCCCTGCCGTCCTGGTCGGTGGTGAGAAGGTTGTTCTCGATGCCGGTGGCCACGACGCCGAAGGGCGGCTGCCCCTGGGAGCCGGCCTGGAGGGCGGCGGTGAGGTCGTCCGAGAGCCTCGGGGTGGCGATCGCCGCGGTATTGGCAGCGGCGAACGGGTCGACGAGTCCGTCTCCGATGATCGCGACGGTCGGCTTGGCGTCCTGCGTGGCCACGTCGACGTCCGTGAGGATGTCGGTGAAGTAGCCCCAGCGCGCGCCTGATCCGGTGAACGCGGTGGTCGAGGTGTCGGCCGTGTGGTCCCCCGTGCCCGCCGCGGCCACGTACTCGAACGAGCTGTCGGACCAGCTGTGCTGGACCAGGTAGGGGGCGTCGTTGACGAGGTGCAGACTGACCATCAGGTCCTTGCCCGCCGTGGCGGTGAAGGACAGCGGGTCGCTGTAGACCTCGCCTCCCGCCGGGATCGTGGTGGACCTGCCGCCTCCGTCGAACGTCATGTCCACGGGCTTCGCGACCGGGACGGCGCCGCTCGACCGGGTGGCCACCGTGGTGTGGTCGATGGTCAGCGGAGTCGTGCCCAGGGCGTTGGACAGCCGGATCCGCACGGTGGAGCCACTGACGCTGGGGGTCGTGGCGATGCGGAAGGTCTGGTCCTTGAAATCGGCTCCCTGGAAGTTGAACCGGCCCTCGTTGGGCGAGCTCCACGCTCCGGTCCAGGCCCCGCCGCCGGGCGGCGGCGTCTGGGCGCGTACGGCCATGCCGAAGATGTGCAGCCCCGGCACCCCCTTGGCCGCGGTGTCGCTGACGTCGGGGAGGGTCACCGATTCGAGGGTGACACCGGACCTGAGCGGGACCGAGAAGGCGTAGATCTTGGCGTTGCCGGTCTTCTGCCCGGCAGTGCTGTTCAGGTGGGGCAGGGTGACGGAGGCCAGTGCGGCGGGGCCGCCGGTCCAGTCGGGCACCGCGAGGCGGTAGGCCACCGAGGTGTCAGAACCCGTGTAGGCGATGCTGCCGGTGGCGGCCTCGCAGTCGGTCGACGTCCCGTTGCTCAGGCGGCAGTAGGTGCCGGGGACGGGGGTGCCGTCGGGGACCAGGGGGCTCGTGAGGTCCTCGGGGTCGTGCGCGGAGGCGACCGTGCCGTTGGTGGCCGTGGCGAGGAAGACGAGGGCGTTGCCCGCGGCGCCGTTCATCTCGATGGTCTGGTTCGCCGCCAGCACGTTGTCGGCCGCGCCCGTTCCGAAGCCGGGCAGCGTGAAGCGTGCTCCGTCGACGGTGACCTGTCCGCCGGGCTGCCAGCCCGCGGCCTTGAGGTCCTGGAGCGACAGGGTGCGGCCGGTGCCGTCGGCGTCGCCCGCGCCGGCCGAGGTGTCGGAGGTGACAGCGGTGTTGTTGAGGGCGGCGGAGAAGCTGCCGTACCTCTGCGCGGCGTGCCCGAGGGCCTCGAACTCGTACGCCGGGGACACGGGCGAGGCGTTGCCCGCGGCGTCCAGGGCGTACACGTAGAGCGAGTGGGTGCCAGGGGCGGGGGGCGTGACGGTGATCGTCGCGGTGTTGTTGTTGGCGGCCACTGTGCGGTTGGCGGGCGGGTTGCTCGTGGGCGGCACGGCGTCGAGGCCCCAGACGAACGTGGTCGCGCCGCCGCTCGTGCCGGGGTCGACCGCGACGGTGAAGCTGCCGGGCGTCCCGGACCGTGTGGTGCCGGGGCTGTCCTGCGGGTAGAGGCCGTCGGCCGAAGCGATCGTCGGCTGGGCGGGGGCGTGCAGGTCGACGGTGAAGTGGCAGGTGGACCCGTAGGCCGTCGTGTCCTTGCCGTCGCTCGACGAGAGCGTCCAGTTGACGACGGTGCCGTCGGCGAGACCCGAGACGAAGCTCGCGGGGAGTTGCTTGGGTGCGTTCTTGCCGCTGGCCACGGTCGCGCTGGTGGTGGTGGTCTTCGCCCCGCTGCCGGCCCAGTAGGTGTAGGTGGCGGCGAGGGCGTCCTTGTCCGTGTCGTTGAGCACGGCGTTGAGGGTAGGCGGCGTGCTGGCGAGGGTCTTGCCGATCACCGGGTACGGAGTGGAGGTCGCACAGCCCAGGGATGAGGAGCCGATCTTCGCTGTGACCGTGGTCGGCTTGGCCGGGGCGTGGTTGTAAGTGACGCTCACGGACGGGTTCGTCGCGAAGCGCTTGAAGTGTGTGCCGCTGCTCTCATCGCTGTTGACCAGGGCGAACGTCCAGCTCTTCCAGTGGGCGGAGGCGCCCTTGGCGATGGTGGACGTCGCCGTGTAACTGCCCGAGGGCTCGCTGCTGCACGCGGGGCCGAAGGACGTCGTGCCCAGTTTGCTGGTCAGGGAGGGGCGGTTGTTCCAGGTGGTGCCCGAGCTGATGGCGCCGGACCAGTACAGCGCGACCGAGGAGGACGCGCTGCAACTCGCCGAGTAGTTCTCCTTGACGTCGACCTGGGCGGAGACGATGTGCGTCCCCCAGATGCTCGAAGGGAAGGCGAGCTGGAAGTAGGACCGTTCGACGCCGACGCACCCGGAGAAGGTGTTGTTTCCCGCGCCCGGGTCGCCGTGCGCGGTCGAGTCGTAGTTCTTGGCCGTGGGGCAGCCCTTCTGCACTTCGGCGAAGTGCTGCTTGGCGCCGCTCGCGTAGTGCGGGTTCCAGGTCGGGTCGATGTACACGGGGTAGTGGGTGCCGGGGTCCGAGAGGAGGCCCTGGTCGGGGGCGAGGGTGACGGCCGAGTCGGACGCGTGGGTGGTCACCCGGCCGACCTGGGCACCTGCGGGCGGCGTGTCGGCAGCGGCGGCCGCGGCCGAGCGGGCCGCCGGGGCTCCCGCTGTGCCGGAGTCCCACATCAGGGGCTGGGGCGCGCTGAAGAGGACACGTCCGTCGGGCGCGGTCGCGGCGAGGTTGTCGTGGCCGTCGTCGCCGAGCTTCACCCCGGTGCCGTGCACGCCGAGGCGCAACGTGGTCAGCGCCGGATCTGCGGCAGCCTCGGCGTTCTTGACGACGAGGACCTCGGAGAAGCCTCCGAGGGTGTTCGCCGTGAGCCGCAGGTCCACGTCCCGCAGCACGTCAGGATAGGTGATCTCGGATCCTGACACGACGGGGGCGGGCAGGGACTGCGGCCAGGTCAGGGACAGTTGGGCGGACCCGGTACGCAGGGTGGCCAGCGGCCCGTCCCCGCCGCCCGACAGGATGAGTGGTTCTGCCGCGGCGGCGGGACTGTAGCTGCCGTCGTCGTTGCGGGTCAGCGTGGCGTCGACGGGGACCCAGGTGCCGTTCTGCCGCACCCGGACAGGAAGGACGTGCGAGGTCCAGGTGAGGGCGCCGGAGGTCTCGGCCGTCACGGTGGCCGTCGGGGTGGTGAGCGCGTCGACGAGAACGGGCCGGCCCTTCGCAGCCGCCTGCTGCTGGGCGGCCGCGAGCGCCTCCTGCTGATCAGCATTCAATCCGGATGTTTCTGAGGGCAGTTGCGCCCCGAGAGCCGCGGGCTTCTCGCCCGCGGGGGTGGGTGGTGCGGGATCACCCGAGACCGCGAGGGGGACACCGTCGTCCGCTGCGGCAGGTGCGGTCGCGGCGACCACCCCCGCGGACGGCAGAAGCACGGCGAGGGCCGCGGCGAACGCGATCGGCCCCAAACGCCTCCCTGCGCCTGTTCTCCTCTTATTCGAAGAGGCGTTTCTTCGCATCCGATTCCCTTTCGATGCGGCGCCCCGGCTTGGGCACACGGAAGGACGCTACGAACTCGGACGGCGCATTTCAATGCACGGAAACGTTTTCAGTTCTTTACACATCACACACGGTGCTTGTCTGCTTACGCCTGGGTTGCCGCACTTTAAGACCGTTCCATCCCGCATCCTCCCGGCCAATCGAAGGTCAACTTTGCCAACTACAGGTGATCGCTTGACCTTTCCCTTGCTCTTGTGTAGATCCTGTGACTGATACCGTCATCCCGCCTTCACTACGGACTTGGGAGAATTCGGTGAACCGTCGGCCAATATACGGACCGAATAGATTCCGATTTTCCCGACTCCCGTTCCTGGCCTATGTGTGGTGCGCTTTCGTGGCCGTCATGGCGCTCCTCGCGCAGACCGCGGTCACCGGCAGCTCGGCCTGGGCCGACAGCACCGGGCCGGTCGACCACCGGGTCGCGTTGAGGAAGGAGCACCCGGTCCCGGTCCACCAGGTCGCCGGTCGCACGGTCAAGCGGCCCGCTATGAGGGCGTGGAGCGCCGCGTCGGCGAAAACAGCCTGGCCGAAGGCAGGTTCGGGCGACGCGGTCGTGTCCGCCTCGTCCACCCGGATCGGCGGACTTCCCCTGTCCGTACGCGGCCTGGCGGCTGCCGCCCCGAAGGCGGCGAAGACGCCCGGCGCCTCACCCTCGCCGACCGCGTTCGCCGTCCCCCGTGTACGGGCCGAGATCAGCAGCCGGAGCACGGTCGGCAGACTCGGGCTGCACGGTGTCGTCGCCCAGCTGCGCCGCACCGGTCCCGCCGCCACCGGCACGGTGCGCGTCAGCCTCTCCTACGCCTCCTTCCGTGACGCCTACGGAGGCGACTGGGCCCAGCGCCTCCACCTGGTCGCGCTCCCCGCCTGCTCCCTCACGACCCCGGACAAGAGCGACTGCCGCCGCCAGACACCGGTCGTGTCGCACAACGACACCACGGCGGAGGAGCTCAGCGCCGACGTCACCCTGCCCGCAGCCTCCAGCGGCCGCCCGCTCGTCCTCGCGGCCGTCGCGGCTCCCGCGGGCGGCGGCGGGAGCTTCGCCGCCACCTCGCTCTCCCCGTCCGGGCAGTGGAACGCCGGCGGCTCCTCAGGCGGCTTCTCGTGGTCGTACCCGATCGCCGTGCCCGACGTGCCGGGCGGCCTCGCCCCCTCCGTCTCCCTCGACTACAACTCTCAGGCGGTGGACGGCCGTACCTCGTCCACGAACGGGCAGGCGTCCTGGATAGGCGACGGCTGGGACTACTCCCCCGGCTATGTGGAGCGCGCCTACGCCTCCTGCGCCGACGACACGGCGGGCGGCAGCCCGAAGACGGGCGACGAGTGCTGGTCGCCCAACGACACCCTGACGCTCTCCCTCAACGGCTCCTCCAACACCCTCGTGCGGGACGGCGCGACCGGCACGTGGCACCCGCAGAGCGACAGCGGCGAGAAGATCGAGGTCCGTACCGACACCGTCAACGGCGACAACGACAACGAGTACTTCGTCGTCACCGCCGCGGACGGCACCACCTACTACTTCGGCCTCAACCGCCTGCCCGGCTGGACCAGCGGCAAGGACACCACCAACTCCGTGTGGACCGCGCCGGTCTACGGCAACGACGCCGACGAGCCCTGCCACGCCGCCACCTTCGCCGCCTCGAAGTGCCAGCAGGCATACCGCTGGAACCTCGACTACGCCGTCGACTCGCACGGCAACGCGCTGAGTTACTGGTACACACCGGAGACCGGCTACTACGGCCCGGACAACTCCACCACGCCCACCGCGTACACCCGCTCCGGCTACCTGAGCAAGATCGCCTACGGGCAGCGGGCCGGCAAGGTCTACGACACGGCGTCTCCCGCCGCGGCCCAGGTTCTCTTCGACACCGCGGAACGCTGCCTGTCCACCTCCTCGTTCGACTGCGCCACCGACAAGCGCACCAGCGCCAACGCGTCGCACTGGCCCGACACCCCGCTCGACCAGACCTGCGCCTCCACCGGCACCTGCGCCAACCACGGACCGTCGTTCTGGACCACCAAACGACTCACCGGCATCCGCACCCAGACCCTTGTCGGCTCCGCCTACCAGGACGTCGACTCCTGGGCCCTGAAGCAGACCTTCCCGGCCACCGGGGACACCACCACCCCTGCCCTGTGGCTCTCCTCCATCACCCGCACCGGCAAGGACGGCGGCAGCGCCTCCCTCCACCCCGTCACCTTCGACGGGCAGGCGCTCGCCAACCGGGTCGACGGACTCGACGGCTACCAGCCCCTCACCCGCTACCGACTCACCACCGTCACCACCGAGTCGGGCGAAGTGATCAGCGTCAACTACACCGCGCCCCAGTGCCACCGGGCCGGCACCACCACGCTGCCCTCCGCGCCGGACAGCAACAGCATGCTGTGCTACCCCGCGTACTGGACGCCACCGGGCCAGGTCGACCCGCAGCTGGACTGGTTCAACAAGTTCCTCGTCCACTCCGTCACCGAGCAGGACCCGACCGGGAACGGACTGCCCGTCCAGACCAGCTACACCTATCTCGGCTCACCCGCCTGGCACTACGGCGACGACGCCCTCACCGTGGCCAAGTACCGCACCTGGAACGAGTGGCGCGGCTACGGCCAGGTGGAGGTGCGCACCGGTACCTCGCCGGAGAAGGCGACCCTCGCGCGCACGACGTACTTCCGCGGCATGGACGGCGACAAGACCTCAGACGGCACCCGGTCCGTCAGCCTCAACGACCGCGCGGGCGACGACACCGTGAAGGACTCCGACTGGCTCGCCGGCCAGACCTTCGAGACCCTCTCTTTCGACGGCGACGGCGGCGCGGTCCTCTCGGACACCGTCGACGACCCCTGGACGGGGCCGGTCACCGCCACCCAGACGCGCACCGCGGCGGGTCTCGCGCCGCTCACCGCACGTGAGACGAACACCGCCCGCACCCGCACCACCACGACCGAGGCCGACGGCACTCCGCAGACGACAGAGACCGACTACACCTTCGATGCCGCGTCCGGCCTGCCGACCGCCGTCGACGACCGCGGGGACACCACCTCCACCGCGGACGACCAGTGCACGAAGACCACGTACGCGCGGGACACGTCCGGCGCCTGGCTGCCCGTGCCCCGCGAGATCCTGACGCTCGCGACCAGTTGCTCCGCGACCCCGTCCTACCCGAAGGACCTCGTCAGCGACGACCTGTCCTTCTTCGACGGCGCCACGGACAACACGGCACCGCCCACCCAGGGCGACGTGACCATGGTGCAGAAGGCCGACAGCGCCGACGCCGACGGCACCATCCACCACATCACCGCCACCAGGACCACCTACGACACGTATGGCCGGCCCCTGACGGAGACCGACGCCGACGACCACACCACCACGACCGCCTACACCCCGGCGACCGGCGCCGCCCCCACCTCGATCACCACCACCCAGCCCAAGGTCACCGGGCAGAGCGCCGCGTTCACCACCACCACGACGTACGACCCGGCCCGCGGTCTCGCCCTGAAGACCACGGATCCGGCCGGCTACGCCACCTCCAGCACGTACGACCCCCTGGGCCGCCTCACCGCCGTGTGGGAGCCGGGCTACAGCACCAGCGGGAACCCGAACACCAAGTACAGCTACGACCTGTCGGACACCGCGCCTTCGAGCGTCACCACCCAGACGCTCACCGACACCGGCGTCTACCGCACCTCCACCACGCTCTACGACGCGATGCTGCGGGAGCGGGAGACCCAGACGGCCACCGCGGACGGCGGCCGCACCATCAGCGACACCGTCTACGACTCCCACGGCTGGACCGTCAAGACGTCCGACCCCTACTACACGACCGGCGCGCCCTCGGCCGCCCTCGTCGAGGCGGCCGACAGCCAGGTCCCGTCGCAGACCGCCACCCTCTACGACGGCGCGGGCCGCGCCACGGCGTCCGTCGCGTACAGCCTCGGCAGTGAGACCTGGCGCTCCACCACCGCCTACCCGGGCTCCGACCGCACCGACGTCACCCCTGCCCCCGGCGCCACCCCCACCACCACCTTCACCGACGCGCGCGGCAACACGGTCAGGAAGCTGAGCTACCACGGCACCAAGCCTTCGGGCACGGCCGACACCGTCACCTACGCGTACGACGCCGCCGGCCGGCAGACCGGGCAGACCGACGCGGCGGGCCGCACCTGGTCGACCACGTACGACCTGCTCGGCCGGGCCGTCGCCCAGGACGACCCCGACACCGGGCATTCCACGTCCCGGTACGACAACGCGGGCCTGCTCCTCTCGGCCACGGACGCCCGCGGCAGGACCGTCAGCTACACCTACGACGAACTGGGCCGCAAGACGGCGTCGTACGACACCACCGGTGGAGCCGCGCCGGCCACCGGCAACCAGCTCGCCGCATGGGCCTACGACACGCTCAAGAAGGGGCTGCCGACCTCCTCGACCAGCTTCTCCGACGGCGCGCCCTACGTCTCCAAGGTCCTCGGCTACGACTCGCACGGGTGGCCCCAGGCCAGCCAGCTCGTCGTGCCCGCCACCACGGACAACGGCGCGCTCGCCGGCACCTACCTGCAGTCCACGTCCTACAACGTCTCCGGGACCGTGCACTCCGTCACCGACTCCGCGGTGGGCGCCCTGCCGCAGGAGACGCTGATCTACGACTACGACAAGTACGGCCACCCGACGGGCGTCGACGGCGGCGTCAACGGCGCCGACTACGTCGACAGCCTGGCCTGGACCGAGTTCGACGAACCGCAGCAGTTCACGTTCGGCCCCTCCGGCAACTTCGCCCAGCAGACGCTCCAGTACGACCAGCAGACGCGCCGGCTGGCGAGCTCCCTGACCGTGACGGCCTCCGGCGCCCAGATCAGCGACAAGACCGCGTACTCCTACCAGCCGAGCGGCAACGTCACGAAGGTGACCGACCAGTTGGGCGGCGGCCTCACCGACACCCAGTGCTTCACGTACGACTGGGACCAGCGGCTCTCCGGCGCCTGGACGGCCACCGACAGCTGCGCCGCCACGCCACGGACCGGCTCCTCCGCCACGGTCGGGGGCCCCGCCGCCTACTGGCAGTCGTGGACCTACGACAAGACCGGCGAGCGGGCCACCCAGGTCGACCACGACACCGCGGGCACCACCGGCGACGACGCCACCACCGCGTACGCCGACAACCCGGCGGGCCAGGGGCCCGCCCACGGCCTGGCCACCGCGAGCACCACCGTCCCCGCCGACCCGGCCAAGGACACCACCAGCAGCTACACCTACGACAAGGCCGGGAACGTCGCGACCCGCACCACCAGGTCCGGCACCGACACTTTCACCTACGACAGCCAGGACCGGCTCGCCGACCTGTCCACCACCGGGACCGCGGGCAAGACCGCGTACGTGTACGACGCGGACGGCAACCTGCTGCTGCGCCGCGGTCCCGAGGACACCGTGCTCTACACGGGCGACGAGGAGGTGACGCTCGCGAAGGGCAAGACCGCCCCCTCCGCCGTCCGCTACATCAGCCTCGCCGGTCAGACGGTCGCCGTGCACTCCTCCGACACCAAGACCGCCTTCGTCATACCCGACCGGCAGGGCACCGGGGACCTGGAGATCGACTCGAAGACCCAGGCGGTCACCCGGCGCCAGTACAAGCCGTTCGGCGAGGTCCGCACCGCGGCAGCCGGCTGGGCCGGCACCCGGGGCTACGTGGACGGCCGGCAGGACGACAACACCGGCCTCACCAACCTCGGCGCACGCGAATACGACCCCTCGACGGGGCGCTTCCTTTCGCCGGACCCCCTGATGGTCCCGGACGACGCCGAGTCCTGGAACGCCTACGCCTACTCGGACAACAACCCCACGACACTCAGCGACCCGGACGGCACCTGCCCGGCCGACATCTGCGGCGTCGGCGTCCCGTACGGCGACGGCTCGGGCCGCATCATCAAGACCGGGCCCGTCGACCCCGGCGGCCCGAACCCGACCGTCTGCTACAACAGCGGCTCCTGCTCCGACGGCAAGCGGTGGAACCAGGACCACTCCGCGGCCAACCACTCGGGCAGTACGACCTCCGGCAGGGCCTCGTCGAGCGGCTCCTCCGTCTCCCACTCCACCGCACGCCAGCAGAGCCAGGCGGCGGAGGCGGCCGCGGTCGCCCGCGCCAAGTCGACGGCGCACGCCGCACTCGCCGCGGCCAACAAGGAGAAAGAGGGCTTCACCCACAAGCTGCTCAACCTCGTCGGCGACCTCATCGGCATCAACGACGCGATCAACTGCTTCACCAAGGGCGACGTCTGGGGCTGCATCAACACGGCCCTCAACGCGGTGCCGTGGGGCAAGGCGTTCAAGGCGATCAAGGTCGGCTACAAGGCGTACAAGGTCTGGCGCGACTTCGAAAAGGCCGAGGACGCCGTCAAGGACGCGGAAGAGGCCGTCAGAACCGCCGACAAGGCGTACGCGGAGGCCGCCGGCTGCGCGGTCCACAGTTTCGCCGCGGCCACCCCGGTCCGGCTCGCGGACGGCACGACGAAGCCGATCAGCAAGCTGAAGAAGGGCGACACGGTACAGGCGACCGACCCGCAGACGGGGGTCACGGCCGCCGAGAAGGTCGACCGCCTCATCGTCACCAGGACCGACGAGGACTTCACCGATGTCACGGTCCTCGGCCCCGACCACAAGCCGGCCAAGCTCACGACCACCTGGCACCACCCCTTCTGGGACGCCACCCACCACCGCTGGACCGACGCGCACGACCTGGCCCCTGGCACCGCACTCCACCAGGAGAACGGCACCACCGCGAAGGTCCTCCACGTCCGCAACTACCACCACCACGAGACCACGTACGACCTCACCGTCGACACGGTCCATACGTACTATGTACTCGCTGGCACGACTGCGGTACTGGTCCACAACGTCAGCTGCGGTCCGGAAATTCTGGATCAGAGTTTCAAGTCGGCAAATACTCCCGCAAAGCTGGAACACGTAATCGACCCCGAGAAACACGGTTTTTCTGGCCTCGTTCAGCGTACTGGCGGCCGCGAGCAAGCAATGCGACGCATTGTGAACAGCCTCGGCGACGCCGACGATCTGCCAGAATCCGGGAAATTTGAAGTCGGTCGCACAATTGACGGCGAGGGCGTGACAATCAGAGGTGCGGTCGTCGATGGAGTTCCGAGGATCGGAACAGCCTTCATTCCCGAAAAATTCACTAATCCGTAATGCGCGAGTGGAGATCACAGAGAAGGCAACACCACTGACAAACAAATCGAAAGTATACGACGCATTTTTGGGACGATCCGAGATTTCGAGCTATGTCAATTTCCTGTGATCCTCGGCCGCTTAGCGTTGAGGAACGGGCCGTGGTGGAACGCCTGCTGTCAGCCGACTTCCCTGGCGCCCAAGAGCTTCGACTGCAAATCGATGATGCACAAGTGGTGGGGCGCTGGGGGACCGGGTCCGTCAGTGTTGACCTGCGGGTTTCCGGTGATGCCCCCGCGTCTCCCGTATCGTCGGGAGTGGCACCGGTGGAGGCTACGGTGGTCGACGAGTCCGGCGCACTCGTCGGCGAGATCATCCTCTGGACCCAGTCAGGTTTGCTGTCCGGCCTCGAATATGCATGGTACGGAGATGAGCCGCCTCGCCGTCTTCCAGAGGTCAAAAGAATTGTTCTCGCCGGTTAAGAGGTCGTCTCACGTGGTGATGACGCGGGCTGCGGCATGATGTCTCTTCGTGGGTGTCGATCTGTCGCAGCGGCTGGCCCCTGAGGAGCTGCGGGAACTGGTCGCCCCGTTGTTGCCGGTGTTCAACTCCCGTCCCCGCACCGCTGGACGAGCATGCAGTGTTCGCGGCGGTGGCGTATGTGTGACCAGCGGGTGTGCCTGGCGGTATCTGCCGGAGATGTTCGGGGTTTCGCCCGGGGCGAGATCGACTGGAGCTCGGCGATCGTGGACGCCGCGTCGGTGTGGGCGAAAAGGCCCCCACTTCCTCGCCATGGCCACCACCCTGACCTGCTACAAGAAACTCACGAAACTCACCACGTGAGACAACCTCTGAATGTGTGATGACCCTGAATCCGAACCCGAGGGGCGACATCACGGTTCTCCAGCCTTCCTCTTGAAAGGGGCTACGCGGTCCTGACAGGGCTCTGCATGGGGTGAAGGCAGTAGTTGACCGCAACGTCAGCGAACGAGGGCTTCGGACACGGCGGGCCATTGCCGTCGTCGCGGTCGTCTCGCAACTTTTGCAGGGAAAGAGCACGAAGGAATGCTAGCAAATAGCCCTGTGGTTGCATTCCCGACGAGAATCGAGCACGGATGCCTGATCCTGCGAGATGCGACAAGCGAAGATGACGTCAGCGACTGGGATCCGGCAACGAGCAACTGACACCGGGAAGGAAATTCACTGATCTTCGCCGTTCAGGCCAGTGTAGATGGCCCCGTCGAATGCGAGGTATAGAAGTCAACTCCTTCCATACCCCTTCCTGATGAACTCTTCAAAAAATCACTTCCTCACCCGTCCGGCTGGCTCGTACTGCGCGACCCGAACGACCGTGTCAGGATGCGGTTTACGGGGATCCACGGATCGGCCATCCGTTCGACAATCGTGAACGATCCAGATTTTCCATCAAAGGTACAGATTTTGCTGGAGAAAGCGGGTAGAACGGATTCTTGGCGAGTCCTGGAGTCGACGGAGCCGGGGTGGGCGTGGGGGGCGGTGGCGTGGTGGTGTTGTGCGAGTCTTGGCTGGTGTGCCACATTCTTGACCGCATCGGTGGGCACACGTCCATGCGGCCGGAAGGGATGAAATGAGCACCGAGACGCTGGAGTTCCAGGCTGAGGCGCGGCAACTCCTGCAGCTGATGGTCCACTCGATCTACTCGAACAAGGACATCTTCCTGCGCGAGCTGCTCTCCAACGCCTCGGACGCCCTGGACAAGCGGCGCCTCGCCGGGCTCCAGGACGACCGCCTGCGGGCCGACGACCCGCACATCCGCGTCGAGGCCGACAAGGAGGCCCGCACCCTGACCGTGCGGGACAACGGCATCGGCATGTCGCGGGAGGACGTGGTCGGCCTCATCGGCACCATCGCGAGGTCCGGCACCGCCGAGACCCTGCGCAGGCTGAAGGAGAACAAGGAGTCCGCCGAGCTGATCGGCCAGTTCGGCGTCGGCTTCTACTCCGTCTTCATGGTCGCCGACCGCGTCACCCTCCTCACCCGCAAGGCCGGCGAGGAGGGCGGCACGCGCTGGGAGTCGGACGGCGGCGGCACCTACGTCATCGAGTCGGTGGCGGACGCGCCCGAGGGCACCGAGGTCACCGTCCACCTGCGTCCGGCCGACGAGGAGGACGCGCTCCACGACTACGCCGACGAGTGGAAGATCCGGGAGATCGTCAAGCGGTACTCGGACTTCATCTCGTTCCCCATCCGGCTCGGCGACGAGACCCTGAACTCGATGAAGGCCCTGTGGGCCAGGCCGCGTTCGGAGGTGAAGGACGAGGAGTACCACGAGTTCTACCGGCACATCAGCCACGACTGGTCGGACCCGCTCGAAATCGTGCAGATGCGGGCGGAGGGCACCTTCGAGTACGAGGCGCTGCTGTTCATCCCCTCCCGCGCCCCGCACGACCTCTTCCAGCGCGACGCACGCCACGGCATCCAGCTGTACGTCAAGCGGGTGTTCATCATGGACGACACCCGCGAACTGCTCCCCTCGCACCTGCGCTTCGTGAAGGGCGTCGTGGACGCCGCCGACCTGTCGCTGAACATCTCCCGCGAGATGCTCCAGCAGGACCGGCACATCCGCATGATCCGCCGCCGGCTGGCCAAGAAGGTCCTGTCGACCGTCAAGGACCTGATGCGGGACGACGCCGAGAAGTACCGCACCTTCTGGCGCGAGTTCGGCGCGGCGGTCAAGGAGGGTCTGCTCGGCGGCGCCGAGGACCACAAGGCGATCCTCGACATCGCCTCGTTCACCTCCACCGCGGGCGAGGAGCCCACCACCCTGGCCGACTACGTGAGCCGCATGAAGGACGGCCAGGACACGATCTACTTCATGGCAGGCGAGAGCCGCGCCCAGATCGAGAACTCCCCGCACCTGGAGACCTTCCGCGCCAAGGGGTACGAGGTGCTGCTGCTCACCGACCCGGTCGACGAGATCTGGACCGAGTCCGTGCGCGAGTACGACGGCCACGCGCTGCGGTCCGTCGCACGGGGCGCCGTGGACCTGTCGGCCGACGACGAGGTCTCCGAGGAGCGTACGGGCGCGTACGCCCCGCTGCTCGCCTGGCTCAACGAGACGCTGGACGACGTCAAGGACGTCCGGCTGACCACCAGGCTGACCAGTTCGCCCGCCTGTCTGGTGAGCGACTCCGAGGGGCTGACCCCGGCGCTGGAGCGGATGTACCGGGCGATGGGCCAGGAGGTCCCCGAGGTCAAGCGGATCCTCGAACTCAACCCGGAGCACCCGCTCGTCGGCGGGCTGCGCGCGGCGCACGAGCGGCAGGCCGACGCCCCGGAACTGGCCGAGACCGCCGAACTGCTGTACGGCACCGCCCTGCTGGCCGAGGGCGGGGGCCTCGCGGATCCGGCCCGCTTCGCCAAGCTGCTGGCGGACCGGCTCGCCAGGACGGTGTGACGGGCCGCACGGCACGGTCACGACGGCGCGGCGGCCAGGGCGGCGGCGCGGTCACGGCGGCGGCGCGGTCAGGGTGCGGGCCCGGCTGAGGATGTGGTCGAGCATCGGGCGGGTCAGGCGGCCGGTGGCGGTGTTCTGGCGGCTGGGGTGGTACGAGGCCAGTTGGACGCGGCCGTCGGGGCGGGTGAAGCACGCGCCGTGGGCGAAGGCGGGGCGCGGGTGCGCGCCGGCCTGGCGGCAGGCCGCGTCCCAGGCGAAGGCGCCCAGGGTGAGGACGACCGACACCGTGGGCAGGGCGCGGAGTTCGGCGTCGAAGTAGGGCAGGCAGGCGTCGCGCTCCGCTGCGGTGGGGCGGTTGCCCGGCGGCGGGCAGCGCACGGCGGACGCGAGCCAGGCGCCGTCGAGGCGGTAGCCGTCGCCGCGGTGCGCCGAGACCGGCCGGTTTGCGAAGCCCGCGCGGTGCAGGGCGGCGCCGAGCCAGTCCGCGGTCGGGTTGCCGGTGAAGGCGCGCCCCGTCCTGTTGCCGCCGTGCGCGGAGGTGGCGAGGCCGAGGACGTAGAGGCGGGCCTCGGGGTCGCCGAAGCCGGGCACGGGCCGCGCCCAGTACTCCTCGCCCGCGAAGCGCGGCGGCGGGTGCAGGGCCGCCTCGCGCCGCGAGGCCACCAGCCGGGGGCAGCGCGCGCAGGCGACCACGTCGCGCTCGACGCGTCGCAGGGCCGTGGCGTCGTCGTATTGCGGTGTGGCGGGCTGCGGTGTGGCGGGCTGCGGTGTGGCGGGCACGGGGGGCTCCCTCGGGCGGTAGGGGATGGCCGGGCGGGGACGGCGCCGGGGTCAGGGCGTCGCGGGCGGCGGCAGGAAGATCGCGCCGCGGGCGCTCGCGCGGGCCGTGCGCGCGGCGACGGTGAGCCAGGCGCCGAGCAGCAGGGCGTAGAGGGCCACGGCCGCGGCGGTGAAGAGGGTGGAGTCAAGGCGTGCGGCGAGCGCGCCCGTGCCGGTCACGCAGGTGCCCACGGGGAAGGTGAAGCTCCACCAGGTGAGCGAGAACGGCAGGTGCTCGCGCGCGGTGCGCACGGTGATGCACGCGGCGAGCGCGAGCCACATCATCGCGAAGCCCCAGACGGGCAGCCCGTACAGTGCGCCGAAGACCTCGGCGCCGGTCGCGTACGGGCGGGGCAGTGCGAAGTGGGCCGCGCTGCCGAGGAGGTTGGCCGCGGTCACGGACTGGCCCAGCGGGCCGAGCACGATCCACAGGGTGGGGACCATGGCGGCGGGGCCGATCTTGTGGCGCAGCAGGCGCTGCCAGATCTGGGTGATGATCACGAGGCTCGCGAAGAGGCTGATGCCGAACATCGCGTAGCAGGCGAGCAGCAGCGTGAGCCGCTCCTGCCCTGCGGGGACGTACCGTACGAGCGCGGCGCCTGTCGCCGCCGAGACCATCGGCGGCACCACCGGCATCAGCCAGCCGCCGAACGCCGCGTCCTCCCCCACCACGTGGCCGGTCATCGCGCGGTACGGGATCCACACGGACGTGACGAGGCCGAGCAGCGTGCCCGCGGTCCACAGCACCGCGTCCACCCGCAGTGCCGTGTACGCGCCGATCCAGTCCTGCCCGAGGGCGAGGGTCCCGGCGCCCACGGTCATCAGCGCCATCGCGGGGGCGCCCCAGAAGTGCCCCATCACCGGGTGGCGGGCCCAGGCGCGCGCCGTGTCGCGGTGGCGTGCCCAGTGCACGGCCCAGGCCGCCGTCAGCGCGACGAGCAGCAGCGCGGCGAGGGCCCACACGACCGTGCCGCCCGTGCGCAGCCCGGGGAAGCGCACGGGCAGGGTGGCCGCGGCGGTCGCGACGATGCCCGTGCCCATCACGGAGGCGAACCAGTTGGGGCCGAGGTGGCGGAAGAGGTCCGCCGGGCGGTCGAGGTCGCGCAGGAGCCCCGCGGGCAGCCTGCGGCCCGCGGCGCGGACGTGCCGGGGAGGTGAGGCGAGCGATGTCATGCCTCAAGCGTCGGCGCGCCCGGCGTGCGCCGGTAGGCACCGTTCCGGCATCAGCCCATAGGCTCGCCCTATGCCCCTTCCGAGCAGAGTCGCCGACCTCGGCCCCTTCGACCTGCTGCTCTCCGTGGCGCGGCTGGGCAGCGTGGGCGCGGCGGCCCGGCACCACGGGATCAGCCAGCCGTCCGCGAGCGCCCGCGTCCGCCACCTGGAGCGCAGGCTCGGCCTCCCCCTCCTCACCCGCACCCCGCGCGGCTCACGCCTCACCGAGCAGGGCGCTCTCGTCGCCGACTGGGCGAGGACCGCGCTCGAAGCGGCGGGCGCCCTGGAGGCCGGCATCGCGTCCCTGCACCACACCGCGGAGCGCAGGCTCGCGGTCGCGGCGAGCCTGACCGTCGCCGAGTACCTGCTGCCGCACTGGCTGGTCCGCTTCCACGAGCGGGTGCCCGGCACCACCGTCGCGCTGACCACGGGCAACTCCGACGACGTGGCCGCCGCCGTGCTCGGCGACCGGGTCGGCGTCGGCTTCGTCGAGGGCCCGACGCTGCCCCGCGGCCTGAGCGCGTCGGCCGTGGGCCGCGACGAGCTGACGGTGATCGTCCACCCCGGGCACCCCTGGGCGCGCCGCAGGTCCGGCATCACCCCGGCGGAGCTCGCTGCGACACCGCTGGTGAGCCGCGAACACGGCTCGGGCACACGGCAGTTCCTCGAACAGGCGCTGCGGGCGCACACCGGGACCCCGCTCGCGCCGCCGCTGCTCGAACTCTCCTCCACGACCGCCATCAGGACCGCCGTCGCCGAGGCGGTCGCGCCCGGCGTCCTCAGCAGCCTCGCCGTCTCCTCCGAGCTGCGCGCCGGCACGCTGGCCGCGGTCCGGGTCACCGGCCTCGACCTGACCCGCACGCTGCGCGTCGTGCACCGCGCCGGCACCCAGCTCGTCGGCGCGGCCGCCGACCTGGTGGCGGTCGCCCGCGCGGCGGCCCACGGCCCGGGCGGCTGACACCGGCGCCCCGCGCCCACCCCGGCCCGGGCGGCCGGCGTCCCGCGCGGGCCACCGCGGCCGGGGCAGTCGGCACCCCGCGCCCGGGTTCCCGGTGGCCTGTATCGTGAGCAGGAGCCACGGCCTTCCCGGCCGGGGCGCGGCGGTGGGGCCCGCCGTATCCGAACCGCGGCATCCGCTGCCGCCAACGGTCCCTGCTCGTGATCCGTCCCGTCCGTGACGTACGGCCGGGAGAACCACGCGTAGGGAGACGTATGCGTTCCGAGGAGTCCCGGCCGGTCGTCGTGCCGGAGCCGATAGACCCCGATGTCGACATGGGGGACGTCCGCCAGCGGCGGGAGCTGCGGCGCTCGCACTACGGGGTGCTCGGGGTGGTCGCCGCAGGCGGTGTGCTCGGCTCGGTCGCCCGGTACGAGGCGGGGCTGATCTGGCCGACGCCCGAGGGCACCTTCCCGTGGACGACCTTCCTGATCAACGTCATCGGCTGCCTGGTGATCGGGGCGTTCCTCGTCGCCGTCACCGAGATCTTCACCGCCCACCCGCTGCTGCGCCCGTTCTTCGGCACGGGGGTGCTCGGCGGGTTCACCACCTTCTCCACGTACTGCGTGGACATCGAGCGCCTGGTCGACGGCGGGCACGCGGCGACCGCGCTCGCCTACCTCGCGGCGACTCTCGCGGCGGCGCTGGCCGCCGTCTTCGCGGGCGCGTGGACCACCCGCAGGCTGCTGGCCGATCGGAGTGCATCATGACCGCACGTACCCACCCCGCGGTGCGCCTGACCGTCCTGGTCGACGACACCGACACCTGGCACCACAAGCCCATGTGCAGCGAGATCGTGCACCGCGCCCACCGGGCCGGCCTGACGGGCGCCTCGATCTTCCACGGCATGGAGGGCTTCGGGGGGCGCCAGGTGGTGCACACCACGCGGCTGCTCTCGATGGCCGACGACCTGCCCGTCGCGGTGGTGATCGTCGACACCGAGGAGCGGGTCCGGGCGTTCCTGCCGCAGCTTGAGGAGCTGGACGTCGAGGGGCTGATCACGCTGGAGCCCGTCCAGGTGGTCACGTTCGACGGCGCCGGAGGGGACGAGCGGTGATCGACCTGCTGCTCGTGGTCGTCGGCGGCGCGGTCGGCGCGCCCCTGCGCTACCTCACGGACCGCTCGGTGCAGGCGAGGCACGACACGATGTTCCCGTGGGGGACGTTCAGCGTGAACGTCGTCGGCTCGTTCGTCCTCGGCGTCCTGGCCGGCGCCGCCATGTCGGGCGCCACCGGCCATTACCTCCAACTGCTGCTCGGCACGGGCCTGTGCGGGGCGCTCACCACGTACTCGACGTTCTCCTTCGAGACGCTGCGGCTGTTCGAGAGCGGTGCGCGGTTCTTCGCCGCGGCCAATGTCGTCGCCTCCGTCGTGGCCGGGCTCGGCTCGGTCTTCATCGGGGTCGCGCTCGCCGAGTCCTTCTGAGGCGCCGCGGGCTGCCGCCGCTGCCGCAGGGCGTGCGGGTCGCGGGCCCGGCGGTGGCGTGACGGGCCCGGGGGCTCCGGCAGGTGGCCGTACCGGTCCACCGGCCGTGCGTGCGGGCGACGACCCGCCCGCCGTGGCCCCGACGGACGCCGCGGCCTCACTCCCCCGGCTCGTCCGCCGCAGGGCCGCCCAGGTGTTCCGCCAGCTGGAAGAGTGCGGGCAGCGCGCCCGCGACGGCCCGGCGCTCCGCGTCGCCGAGCGCGGCGAGCGCCGCGTCCATGCGGCGCTCGTGCGCGGCGGTCCACGCGGCGAGCTGGTCGGCGCCCGCCGCGGTGAGGGCGACGACGGAGGCCCTGCGGTCGGCGGGATCGACCTCGCGGCTGACGAGGCCCGCGGTGATCATCTGGCCGACCAGCCCGCTGACGGTGCTGGGCGCGAGGCGCTGGCGGGTGGCGAGGTCGCTGATGCGTACCGGCGAGTGCTCTCCGAGCACCTGCAAGAGCTCGACCTGCGCCATCGGCAGGGTCTCCCACGGGTAGTCCGTACGGATCGACGCCCGCAGCGCGCGCCGCAGCCGGGTCACGGCCTCGGTGAGCAGGCGGGCGTCGGGCGCGTCGGTCACGGGCGCGGGCTGCGACGCCTCGGGGCGGGACTTGGCGGGCATGGGGGCAAGGTTAGGGCCTCACCCCGTGGACACGCGGGGCCCGTGCTCACCCCGCGGAACCGCTCCGGGGCCGCCCGCGCCCCACGGCCGCAGCCGAGGCGATCGCGGCCGTCGCGGCAGCGGTCAGGACGGCGGCCGCCCAGCGCGCGCCCGCCTGCACCCCGCCGCCCGCCGCGTGCAGGGCGAGGGTGACGAGGGCAACGCCGAGCGCGGTGCCGAGGCCCCGCGTCATGTTGACGAGGCCGCCCCCCGTGCCCGAAGAGCCGGCCGGGATCGCACCCATGATCATGGTGTTGTTGGCCGGGGTGAAGGTGCCGAGGCCGAGGCCGACGACGGCGAGCACGGGCACCAGCCATCCGACGGTGAGCGGCACGACGAGCAGCGCGGCGACGGCGACCGCGCACAGCGCGGCGCCCGCCAGGCACCGGCCGCGGTCCGTGAGGGAGCGCGGCAGCAGCCGGTCGCCGCCGGTCGCGGCGAGCGCGAACCCGGCGGGCAGCGCGGTGAGCACGAGCCCCGCCGTCAGCTCGGACGTGCCGCGCGCGGTCAGCAGCACCGGCACGAGCACCAGCGGCCCGAACAGGACGAGGTAGCCGCTGAGCGCGCCGACCAGCCCGTACGCCACCGCGCGCACCCGCAGCAGCGCCAGGTCGAGCAGCGCGGCCGCGGCCCGCCGCTGCCGCCGTACGAAGCCCCAGCCCGCAAGGGCCGCGAGGGCGAACAGCGCGGCGACGCCCCAGCCGGGCACGGGCAGGCCCGAGGCGGCGGAGACGCCGAGCAGCGCGCCGGTCGTGGCCGCGGCCAGCAGGGCGAGGCCCGGCCAGTCGAAGCGGGCTGCCCGGCTGCGCGCGCGGGTGCGCGGCAGCAGGTAGTGGCCGCTGACCAGGGCGATCAGCCCGACCGGCACATTGACCCAGAACACCCAGCGCCAGTCGAGCGCGGAGACGAGCGCGCCGCCGACGGTGGGTCCGAGCGCGAGGCCGAGGGCCTGCGCCGCGGCCTGCACGCCGAGCGCGGCGCGCATCCGCTCGCGCGGCGCGCTCGTGGTGACCAGCGCGACGCTGTTGGCCTGCATCATCGCGGCGCCCGCCGCCTGGACGACGCGGAAGGCGACGAGCGCGCCGAGCGAGGGGGCGAGCCCGCAGGCGACGGACGCGGCCGTGAACACCGCGAAGCCGTACAGGTAGAGCAGCTTGCGGCCGTGCGCGTCGGCGAGCCGCCCGGCCGGTACGAGCAGGGCGACGAGCGCCAGCAGATACGCGAGGGACACCCACTCGACGGCGGCGAGCGAGGCGTGGAATCCGGTGCGCAGGCTGCCGTAGGTCAGCGTGACGATGCTCGCGTCGAGCTGCCCCATGAAGGCGCCGAAGCAGACCGTGAGCACCGCGAGCCACCAGGCGTTCGGCCGTGACCTGACGCCGTCGGGGCGCGCGCGCTCGGTGGTGAGCAGGGCGGGCAGGCGCGGTGCGCGCGGGCGGATCGGCGTACGGGCGGTCATGCCGTCCAGATTACAACGGACACCGAAATATTCGGAGGGCGTCGGATCTTCTGGTGGCCACCGGGCACGGGGCGCACCGCCCGCGCGGAGACGTCACACGCCGTTCACCGGAGGCACCCCATGCCTCTCCGAGGACGCACAACGGCGCGATCCGCGTCGACACCGGATGGCACCAGGCCGCCCACCCTCGGGCAGCAGGCGAAGGCCGCGGGCCTGGCGACAGGACTCGTCACGACCGCGCAGGTCACCGACGCGTTCCCCAGCCGCGTTCTTCGCCAACGGCGCGGACCATGCGAAGCAGCACCGAGGGCCATCTCGTCGAGCGGGCGAAGAAGGCCGGATACCAGTACGTCACCGACGGCAGTCAGCTCGCGAAGGCGAGGAACGGCGGCAAGCTGCTCGGCCTCTTCTCGAATGAGGCTCGTCGTCACGGCCGACCACGAGACGGGCGGCCTGGCCGTCGAAGAGGCCGACGACACCGACGAGTCGGGCACGGGGCCCGGCGATCTCCCCCAGGAGGACGGGCCGTTCACGATCCGCGGCAGCGACAAGGAGTTCTACGTCGACTGGACGACCGGCGGCCACACCGGCGTGGACGCCCCGGTCACCGCGACGGGCCCGCCGGCCGGCCGCTTCACCGGCAAGCACCCCAACACGTACGTCCACGACGTGCCGGAGCAGGCGCTCGCCGGGCGCCGCTGAGCGCACGAAGGCGCCCCGCCCCCGCGCCGGCGGGGGACGGGGCGCCGCCGCATGCCGCTCAGCGCACGACCGCTCCGATGAACGCGTCGAAGGCGCCCGGCGCGAAGGCCAGCGCGGGACCCTGCGGGTCCTTGCTGTCACGCACCGCACGCCCACCGCGCGGCAGCACGGCGACCTCCACGCAGTTGTTATTGGTGCCGGAGTACGACGACTTCACCCAGGCCGACTCGGCGATCGGATCGTTCACCGGACGACCGCTCCGATGAACGCGTCGAAGGCGCCCGGCGCGAAGGCCAGCGCGGGACCCTGCGGGTCCTTGCTGTCACGCACCGCACGCCCACCGCGCGGCAGCACGGCGACCTCCACGCAGTTGTTGTTGTTGCCGGAGTACGACGACTTCACCCAGGCCAGCCCGGTCGCCGGCACCGGCTCGGTGTACCGCTTCATATCTAACCCATCTCCCGTGCGGCGTCCGAGATCAACGCCCGCGATGCCCTGACGTTAGCAGCGGCCATGTTGAGGCGCCGGAAGAGCTTGGTGTACTCCTCCACCTCGGCCGCCTCCTCGTAGTACAGCGTCCCCGTGGGCAGGTCGCTATAGGCGATGTCGGTTTCGGCCGCGGCGGGGAAGCTCATCACGACGAACGGGCCGTAGAGGCAGGCGTTCATCGGGTCGTCGCTCGGCAGCACCTGGAGCTGGACGTTGGAGCGGCGGCTGTCCACGAGCAGCGACTCCAGCTGCTCCTTCATGACCGCGGCCGTGCCGACCCGGTGGCGCAGGACGCTCTCGGAGACGATCACCCACAGCTGGAGCGGGTCCTCCTTGGTGAGGAGCTGACGGCGCTCGCCGCGCACCGCGACCTGTGTCGCGACATGCTCCTCGGTGGCGTTCGGGACCTGGAGCTCGATGAGCGCCCGCGTGTACTCCGGGGTCTGCAACAGCCCGGGGACGAGGTGGGTCTCCACGTTGTACAGCGTGCTCGCGTCGTGTTCGACGGCGACGTACGTGGCGTACGAGCCGTCGACGGCGAACCGCGACCACCAGCCCTTCTGCTTCGACTCGCGGTTCAGCTTCTCGATCTCGGCGCGCTCGGCGGGGTCGGTGACGCCGTAGAGGTCGAGCAGGGCGCGCAGGTCGGGGAGGCGGACGCCGGACTGGGCGTTCTCGATGCGGCCCACCTTGGACTTGTCCGCGTCGAGCACCACCGAGGCGTCCGCGTGCGTCAGCCCCGCGCCGATCCGCAACTCGCGCAGCCGACGCGCGAGTCGGCGCTGGCGGATCGTCGGGTTCTGGTTGAGCGGCATGGCGGGGGCCTCCTCGAAGCTCGCGGGAGCCTCAGTGTGACGCGCCATCACCATGCTCGCAAGTAATAGCACTTATCCAGGAAGTGTTGACTTGACACTACTCACCGACGACTCTGCATGCTGTACCCATCACTGCGGTACGCGACGGCGTCGACACGCAGCGTCCACCCCCGTCCGAGGAGACAGCCATGCCAGAAACCGCCCACGGCTACATGCGGACCCACGACGCCGGGGACGAGGAGATCGAGGCGGAACAGGACCGCATGCGGCACTGGGCCGCGGCACGCGGGTGGCGGCTGGCCGGGGTGCACGAGGAGGACACCGAGGGCGCCTTCACCGCGCTGGACGAACTGGTGGGCGCGTTACGGGAGTCGGGCGGGCGCCATGTGCTCGTACCGAGCTTCCTGCACCTCGGCGCCCACCTCGTGCTCCAGGCCCAGGTCGTCGACCACCTCCTGTGCACCACGGGTGCCGAGATCCACAGCACGGGAGGCCCCAGGTGACCGAGCCCTTCGCCCGCACGGTGTCCTACGCGGCCGGGGTCTGCCTGCCCGCGATCCCCGAGGCGGCCTCCATGGCGCGGGAGTTCACCCGGCACACGCTGACGGCCTGGGACCTGCCGGCGCACCGCGACGACGCCGAGCTGATCGTCTCCGAGCTGGTGGCCAACGCCGTCACCCACGCGGCGCGCCAGGCGGCGCGCGCGGACCGCGAGGTCGGCGTGCGGCTCGCCCTGCGGGACGCGGGGCTGCTGGTGGAGGTGCGGGACGCGGCGGGCGGCAGGCCCGGCGTGCCCGACCAGAGCGAGGACGCGGAGAGCGGCCGCGGCCTCTTCCTCGTGGAGGCGCTCAGCCGCAGCTGGGGCGTCCGCGACGGCGCCGGGTCGCCAGGCAAGGTCGTGTGGGCCGAACTGCCCCCCGCACCGCGGCCCTTGCCCACGCTTCCGCCGCTGCCCTCGCGCCCCGCGGGCGCCGGCGCGCCCGCCCTGCTCGCGGCGGTGCGCCACCGCGTGGACGCCGCCGTCCTGACCCGCGTGCTGACCGGGCTCGTACGCCTGGCAGCCGCGGACTGAGGCCCGCCGCGCGTCAGCCGGCCGCCGGGGCGTCCGGACTGTGCGGGGTGTCCGGGGCGTGCAGGGCCGTGATGCCGGCGAGGATCAGATCGACCCCGGCGAGGAACTGCTCCGTGTCGTCGTGGTCGCGCAGCTGGTTCGCGACGGCGCGCACGAAGGGGTACTCGCCCGGGTCGAGCGCCTCCCACGCCGTCGAGACGGAGTCGAGGAACGCGCCGCGGTCCGTGCCGACATGGGCGCGGGCCGCGCGGCCGTTCGCGGCGTTCTGGCCCGCCGCGCCCAGGATGTAGTGCACCAGCGCCGACGTCCCGGTGAACCAGGCGGCCTCGGGGACGCCCAGCGCGCGCACCTGGCGGCCGACGGCCTCGTAGAGCAGCGGGGTCACCGACCGCGCCGGGTCCCTCGGCATCTGGGTGGCGAGCTGCGGGCCGAGCCACGGATGCGCGTCGAGCGCGTCGAACAGGCCGAGCGCCACCGCGCGCACGGCGTCACGCGGCGTGCGCTGGGGGCGGGCGGGGGCGCCCGCGAGGGCGGCGGCGACCACGGCCTCGGTGGCGGCGGCGAGCAGCTCGCCCTTGTTCGCCACGTGCCAGTAGATCGCCCCCGCGCCGGTGGCGAGGCGCTCGGTCAGCACCCGGAAGGTCAGCCCGCCCTCGCCCGCCGTGTCGAGCAGCTCGACGGCCGCCTCGACGATGCGCTCACGGGAGAGCGCGTCGGCGCGCCGTCCCGTACCCGTACTGCCGGTGTTCTTCCGCGGTGCCATGCGGCCATTTTGACACGACTGGAATGACGTTCCACAATCGACTGGAACAGCATTCCAGTCAGCGACCCCGAGGAGTCCGCCATGAACACCTCACCTCTCCATGTCACGATCGTCGGCGCGGGGCTCGGCGGCCTCACGCTCGCCCGGATCCTGCACGTCAACGGCGTCTCCGCCACCGTCTACGAGGCCGAGGCCTCCCCCACGGCCCGCTCCCAGGGCGGCCTGCTCGACATCCACGAGAACAACGGCCAGCCCGCCCTCGCGGCGGCCGGCCTGCTCGACGCGTTCCGCTCCCTCGTCCTCCACGGCCACCAGGCGACCAGGGGCCTCGCCACGGACGGCACGGTCCTGATCGACCACCCCGACGACGGCACCGGCGGGCGCCCCGAGGTCCACCGCGGCGAGCTGCGGCGCATCCTGCTGGAGTCGCTCCCCGAGGGCACCGTCCGGTGGGGGCACAAGGTCGCCGCCGTACGGCCACTCGGCGGCGGGCGCCACGAGATCACCTTCGCCGACGGGACCGCCGCGGCCACGGACCTGCTGGTCGGCGCGGACGGCGCCTGGTCCAGGGTGCGGCCGCTGGTCTCCGACGCCGTACCCGCGTACACCGGCACGACCTACGTCGAGACCTACCTCCACGACGCGGACAACCGGCACCCCGCGACCGCGAAGGCCGTCGGCGGCGGCTCGATGTTCGCGCTGGCGCCCGGCAAGGGCATCGCCGCGCACCGGGAGACCCACGGGACCCTCCACACCTACGCGGCGCTCACCAGGCCCCGCGCGTGGTTCGACGGCGTCGACCTCGCGGACCCCGCGGGGGTGGCGCGCGTCGCGGCCGAGTTCGCCGGCTGGGCGCCCGAGCTGACCGCGCTGATCACCGACACGGACACCGCGCCCGTCCTGCGCCCCCTGCACACCCTGCCCGCGGAGCACCGCTGGGAGCGGGTGCCGGGCGTCACCCTGATCGGCGACGCCGCGCACCTCATGATCCCCTCGGGCGAGGGCGCCAACCTGGCCATGTACGACGGCGCGGAACTCGCCGGGGCCCTCGTCGAGCACCCCGGCGACATCGAGTCCGCACTCGCCGCGTACGAGCGGGAGATGTTCCCCCGCAGCGCCGCAGAGGCCGCGGACGCGGAGCGCCTCCACACCATCATGTACGGCCCCGACTCCCCGCACAGCATGATCACGCTGCTGGCGGGCCACCTCCGGGGCGCGTGAGCCCGCCCCTCGGGTGGGGGGCTCAGGCGTCCTCGGCGTCGGACTCCAGGTCGCCCTCCGTGTCGAGGAAGACCTGGCGCAGCTCGGCGAGCACCTGCGGGTCGGGCTTGGCCCACATGCCGCGCGACTCGGCCTCCAGCAGGCGCTCCGCCATGCCGTGCAGGGCCCAGGGGTTGGCCTCCTGGAGGAACGCGCGGTTCTCCTCGTCGAGGACGTACGTCTGCGTCAGCTTGTCGTACATCCAGTCGGCGACCACGCCGGTCGTCGCGTCGTAGCCGAACAAGTAGTCCACGGTCGCGGCGAGTTCGAAGGCGCCCTTGTAGCCGTGGCGGCGCATCGCCTCGATCCAGCGGGGGTTGACGACACGCGCGCGGAAGACGCGGGAGGTCTCCTCGACCAGGGTGCGGGTGCGTACCGTCTCCGGCCGGGTGGAGTCGCCGATGTACGCCTCGGGCGCGGCGCCCTTGAGCGCGCGGACCGTGGCGACCATGCCGCCGTGGTACTGGAAGTAGTCGTCCGAGTCGGCGATGTCGTGCTCGCGGGTGTCGGTGTTCTTCGCCGCGACCGCGATCCGCTTGTACGCGCTCTCCATCTCCCCGCGCGCCGGGCGGCCTTCGAGCTCGCGCCCGTACGCGTAGCCACCCCACACGGTGTAGACCTCGGCGAGGTCGGCGTCGGTGCGCCAGTCGCGGCTGTCGATCAGCTGGAGCAGGCCCGCGCCGTACGTGCCGGGGCGCGAGCCGAAGATGCGGGTGGTGGCCCGGCGTTCGTCGGCGCCCGCCGCCATGTCGGCCTGCGCGTGCGCCCGTACGTGGTTGTCCTCCGCGCTCTCGTCCAGCGAGGCGGCGAGCCGCACGGCGTCGTCGAGCAGCCCGATGGCGTGCGGGAACGCGTCCCGGAAGAAACCGCTGATGCGCAGCGTCACATCGATGCGGGGGCGACCGAGCTCGGCCGCCCCGATCGCTTCGAGGCCGGTGACCCGGCGCGACGCGTCGTCCCACACCGGCCGCACGCCGAGCAGCGCGAGCGCCTCCGCGATGTCGTCGCCCGCGGTGCGCATCGCGCTCGTGCCCCACAGGGAGAGGCCCACGGACTGCGGCCACTCGCCGTTGTCCTCGCGGTAGCGGGTCAGCAGCGAGTCGGCGAGCGCCTGGCCGGTCTCCCAGGCGAGCCGGCTCGGCACGGCCTTCGGGTCGACGGAGTAGAAGTTGCGCCCGGTCGGCAGGACGTTGACCAGGCCGCGCAGCGGCGAGCCCGAGGGGCCCGCGGGCACGAAGCCGCCGTTGAGTGCGAGCACCGCGTGGTCGACCTCGTCGGTGGTGCCCGCGAGGCGCGGCACGACCTCGCGCGCCGCGAAGTCGAGGATGCGGCCGACCGCTTCCGGCCGGCCCGCGGCGACCTCGGCGACCGCGGACGGCGCCCAGTCGGCGTCCTCCATCGCCTGCACCAGGGCGCGTGCCTGCGCCTCCACCGCGTCGGCGGCGGTGCGGGTGGCGGCCGACTCGTCCAGGCCGAGCGCCTCGCGCAGGCCGGGCAGCGACTGCGTGCCGCCCCAGATCTGCCGGGCCCGCAGCACCGCGAGGACGAGGTTGACCCGGGCCTCGCCGGTGGGCGCGCCGCCCAGCACGTGCAGGCCGTCGCGGATCTGCGCGTCCTTGATCTCGCAGAGCCAGCCGTCGATGTGCAGCACGAACTCGTCGAAGCCCTCGTCGTCGGGCCGCTCGTCGGGGTCGAGCCCGAGGTCGTGGTCGAGCTTCGCCGCCTGGATCAGCGTCCAGATCTGCGCGCGGATCGCGGGCAGCTTCGCCGGGTCCATCGAGGCGATCTGCGCGTGCTCGTCGAGGAGTTGTTCGAGGCGCGCGATGTCGCCGTACGACTCGGCGCGGGCCATCGGCGGCACCAGGTGGTCCACGAGGGTGGCGTGCACGCGGCGCTTGGCCTGGGTGCCCTCGCCCGGGTCGTTGACGAGGAAGGGGTAGACCAGCGGCAGGTCGCCCAGTGCCGCGTCGGGCGCGCAGGCGGCGGACAGGCCCGCGTTCTTGCCCGGCAGCCACTCCAGATTGCCGTGCTTGCCCAGGTGGACCATGGCGTCGGCGCCGAACCCGCCCTCGGAGCGCGGCGCCTGGATCCAGCGGTACGCGGCGAGGTAGTGGTGCGAGGGCGGCAGGTCCGGGTCGTGGTAGATCGCGATCGGGTTCTCACCGAAGCCGCGCGGCGGCTGGATGAGGATCAGCAGATTGCCGTGCCGCAGCGCCGCGAGGACGATGTCGCCCTCCGGGTTGTGCGTGCGGTCCACGAACATCTCACCGGGCGCGGGGCCCCAGTGCTCCTCCACCGACTCCCGCAGCTGGGCGGGGAGTTCGGCGAACCAGCGGCGGTAGTCGGCGGCCGGGACGCGCACCGGGTTGCGCGCGAGCTGCTCCTCGGTCAGCCACTCCTGGTCGTGGCCGCCCGCGTCGATGAGCGCGCGGATCAGCTCGTCGCCGTCACCGGAGACGAGGCCGGGGACGTCGGGCAGGGCGCCGGCGGCGGGGGTGCCGTCGGCCGCGGGCGTGCCGTCCGCGGGCGCCGCGGCCGGGCCGAAGTCGTACCCCTCGGCGACGAGGCGGCGCAGCAGCGCGACGGCGCTCGCCGGGGTGTCGAGGCCGACGGCGTTGCCGATGCGCGAGTGCTTCGTCGGGTACGCGGACAGCACCAGCGCGAGGCGCTTCTCGGCGTTCGGTATGTGGCGCAGGCGCGCGTGGCGCACCGCGATCCCGGCGACGCGTGCGGCGCGCTCCGGGTCGGCGACGTACGACGGCAGGCCGTCCTCGTCGATCTCCTTGAACGAGAACGGCACGGTGATCAGCCGCCCGTCGAACTCGGGCACCGCGATCTGCCCGGCCGCGTCGAGCGGCGAGAGCCCCTCGTCGTTGGCCTCCCAGTCGGCGCGCGAGCCGGTCAGGCACAGCGCCTGGAGGATCGGCACGCCGAGCGCGGCCAGCGCGCCCGCGTCCCACGACTCGTCGTCCTCGCCGGCCGAGGCCCCGGCCGGGCGGGTGCCGCCCGCCGCGAGGACCGTCGTGACCAGCGCGTCCGCCGCGCCGAGCGCGTCGAGCAGGTCGGGCTCAGGGGTGCGAAGCGACGCCACGTACAGCGGCAGCGGCCGCCCGCCCGCCGCCTCGATCGCCGCACACAGGGCGTCCACGAAGCCGGTGTTGCCACTCATGTGGTGCGCGCGGTAGTAGAGCACCGCGACGAGCGGCCCGGTCGCGCCGGGCGCTGCCGCGCGCTCCAGGTGCCCCCAGGTAGGGGCGGGCGCGGGCGGTTCGAAGCCGTGGCCGGTGAGCAGCACGGTGTCGGAGAGGAAGCGGGCCAGCTGGTCGAGGTTGGCGGGGCCGCCGTGCGCGAGGTAGGCGTGCGCCTCTGCCGCGATGCCGATGGGGACCGTCGACGCCTCCATCAGCTGCGCGTCGGGGGCCTGCTCGCCGGTGAGGACCACCAGCGGCACGCCGCTCGCCCGCAGCGCGTCGATCCCCTCCTGCCAGGCGCGCACCCCGCCGAGCAGCCGCACGACGACCAGGTCCGCACCGTCCAGCAGCCCCGGCAGGTCGTCGAGCGGCAGCCGCGCCGGGTTGGCGAACCGGAACGGCACGGGCGCGCCCGCCGCGTGCGCGGCGCGGGCCGAGAGCAGATCGGTGTCGGACGTCGACAGGAGCAGCAGCATGCGGCGGCTCGCCTTCCTCGGGGTCCGCGCCCCGGGCAGTGGGAGGACGGCGGGAGTTCCTGACTCACCCGGAGAGTGCCGGGCTCACAGTGGCGGGACCGTGCCGGATTCTCACCGGCCTTCCTCCCAGACGCCGTCGCTGGTCCCTCGATACTAAGCGGTGCTGGTCGGGGTGGGGAGGGCGCGTGCCGGGCGGGGGCCCGGAGCGCGCGAGGTCTGGGGTGGGGGCCCGGGGCGTGGGTATGCTCGCCGCCGTGTCCCTACCCATGCCACCAAACGGAACGTACCGGGGTGATCCGCCCGTGCGCGACCGCGGTGACGCCTGCCCCGGAGCGCTGCGGCTGCACGCCGCCGACGACGGGCGGCTGGCCAGGCTGCGGCTGCCCGGCGGTCTTTTGACGGCTCGTCAGGCCGAGGTGGTCGCCGACGCGGCCGAGCGGCTCGGGGACGGGCACCTCGACCTCACCTCGCGCGGAAACGTCCAGCTGCGGGGCCTCGCGGAGTCCTGCGCGGCGCCGCTCGCCGCGCGGCTGCACGAGGCGGGCCTGCTGCCCTCCGAGCGGCACGAGCGCGCCCGCAACATCGTCGCGTCCCCGCTCGCCGGGGAGGACGGACTCCCCTTCGCCGACGTGCGGTTGTGGGTGCGCGAGCTGGACGCGCTGGTCTGCGCGAGCGACGCGGCGGCGGACCTGTCGGGGCGCTTCCTCTTCGCGCTCGACGACGGCCGGGGCGACGTGGCGTCGCTCGGCGCCGATGTGACGTTGCTCGCAGAACCGGAGTCCGGGGGCGCCGTGCTGCTCGTCGGTCCTGGGCGGCTGCGCGTACGGGCCGCCGAGGCGCCCCGCGCCGCGCTGCTCGCCGCCGAGGCGTTCCGTACGGCGGCCGCGGCCTGTGGCGCCTGGCGCGTACGGGAACTGCCGGGGGACGGCGCCGCGCGCCTGGCCGCCGGGCTGCGCGACGCGCTCGGCGCGGGCGGTGTGCGCGCGGAGCACGTGGCGGACCCGTACGCCACGCCGCGCTGCGGCCCGCCCGCGCTCGGCGCGGTGCGCGCGCCGGGCGGTCGGCGCGCCGCCGTCTGCGTGCAGCCGCCGCTCGGGCGGCTGAGCACCGCGCAGTGGCGGCTGCTCGCGGGCGCGGGCGAAGGGCTGCGGGTCACGCCCTGGCGCGGCCTCGTCGTGCCCGGCCTCGCCCCGGCGGCGGCCGACGCGCTGCTCGCGCGGGCCGCGGACGCGGGCCTCGTGACGCGCGCGGACTCGCCCTGGACCCGCGTCGGCGCCTGCACCGGCAGGCCAGGCTGTGCGAAGTCGCTCGCGGACGTACGGGCCGACGCGGCGGCCGCCGCGGCGGGGCCCCCGGCGCGGCTGCCCGTCTACTTCTCCGGCTGCGCGCGCCGCTGCGGGCACCCGCGCGGCCCGCACCTCGACAAGGTCGCCACGGCCGACGGCACGTACACGACGACCACGGTCGCGCCCCGGGACCCGGCGGCGCCACCCGCAGCACACCCCACGCACCCCACACACCCCACGCACCCCACGCACCCCACGCACCCCACGCACCCCACGACGACAACGGTGACGAGATGACGACGACCACTGGCTTCGACTACGAGAAGGACGGCTCCGAGATATACCGCCGCTCCTTCGCCACCATCCGTGACGAGGCCGACCTCAGCGGCCTGCCCGCCGACGTGGCCCAGGTCGTCGTCCGCATGATCCACGCGTGCGGCATGGTCGACCTGGCCGCCGACGTCGCCCACAGCCCCGGCGTCGTCGCCCGCGCCCGCGCCGCCCTGCGCGCGGGCGCGCCGATCCTCTGCGACGTGCAGATGGTCGTGAGCGGCGTCACCCGCAGGCGGCTGCCCGCCGGCAACGAGGTGGTGTGCACCCTCGGCGACCCGGCCGTCCCCGCGCTCGCCGCCGAGCTGGGCACCACCCGCAGCGCCGCCGCGCTCGAACTGTGGCGCGACCGCCTCGGCGGCGCGGTCGTCGCCGTCGGCAACGCGCCGACCGCGCTGTTCCGGCTGCTCGAAATGGTCGAGCAGGGCGCGCCGCGCCCGGCCGCCGTGATCGGCGTGCCGGTCGGCTTCATCGGCGCAGCCGAGTCCAAGGACGCGCTCGCCGCGCACCCCGCGGGCCTCGACCACCTGGTCGTACGCGGCAGGCGCGGCGGCAGCGCCATCGCGGCGGCCGCGCTCAACGCGCTCGCCAGCGAGGACGAGCGATGAGCGCGGGCGAGAGGGGCAGGCTGTACGGCGTCGGGCTCGGCCCCGGGGACCCTGAGCTGATGACCGTGCGCGCGGTGCGCGCGATCGCGGAGGCCGACGTCGTCGCGTACCACAGCGCCGGGCACGGCAGGTCCATCGCGCGCGCCATCGCCGCCCCGCACCTGCGCCCCGACCACATCGAGGAGGCGCTTGTCTACCCGGTCACGACCGGCACGACCGACCACCCCGACGGCTACCGCGGCGCCCTCGACGCCTTCTACGAGGAGGCGGCGGCGCGGCTCGCCGCGCACCTGGACGCAGGGCGCACCGTCGCGGTGCTCGCCGAGGGCGACCCGCTGTTCTACGGCTCGTACATGCACATGCACAAGCGCCTCGCGCACCGCTACCCGACCGAGGTCGTCCCCGGCGTGACCTCGGTGAGCGCCGCGGCCGCGCGGCTCGGGACGCCGCTGGTCGAGGGCGAGGAGGTGCTGACGGTCCTGCCGGGCACGCTCCCCGAGGAGGAACTCGCGGCCCGGCTCGCCGCCGCGGACTCCGCGGTCGTGATGAAGCTCGGCCGCACCTTCCCCGCCGTGCGGCGCGCGGTCGAGCGCGCCGGGCGGCTCGACGACGCCCGGTACGTGGAGCGCGCCACCATGCCGGACGAGCGCACCGGCGCGCTCGCGGACGCCGACCCCAAGGCGGTGCCGTACTTCGCGGTGGCGGTGCTGCCGAGCCGCGTGGGCGCGCCCGGCGGCCAGGGGCGCGGGGCGCGGCGGCACGGGCGCGGCGAGGTCGTGGTCGTCGGCACCGGGCCCGCGGGTCCGCTCTGGCTCACCCCCGAGGCCCGGGGCGAACTGGCCGCCGCCGACGACCTGGTGGGCTACACGACCTACCTGGCCCGGGTGCCGGAGCGCCCGGGCCAGCGGCGCCACGCCTCCGACAACAAGGTCGAGTCGGAGCGCGCCGACTTCGCCCTCGACCTCGCCCGCGGCGGCCGCCGCGTCGCCGTGGTCTCCTCGGGCGACCCCGGGGTGTTCGCCATGGCGACCGCGGTACTCGAAGTCGCGTCGTCCGACCCGTACAGGGACGTGCCGGTACGGATCGTGCCCGGCGTGACAGCGGCCAACGCGGCCGCCGCGCGCGCCGGTGCGCCGCTCGGCCACGACTACGCGGTCATCTCGCTCTCCGACCGGCTCAAGCCGTGGGAGGCGGTCGCGGCCCGGCTGCACGCCGCGGCCGCCGCCGACCTCGCGATGGCGCTGTACAACCCCGGTTCCAGGTCCCGCACCTGGCAGGTGGGCAAGGCACGCGAACTCCTCCTCGAACACCGCGCCCCCGACACCCCTGTCGTCCTCGCCCGGGACGTCGGCGGCCCCGAGGAGCGCGTCCGCATCGTCCGCCTCGCCGACCTCGACCCCGCCCAGGTCGACATGCGGACGATCCTGCTGATCGGCTCGTCCCAGACGGTCGCCGTGCACCGCGCGGGCGGCGAGATCGCGTGGACGCCCCGGCGGTACCCGGAGGGCGGCTGAGGCCCGGCGGGCGCGGGCCGTGGGCCGCGTGCGGCGTGGGCTGTGCGGCTTCGCGGCTCACCGCGCCCGGCGCAGGGCCCAGGCCGTCGCGGCCTCGACCGTGTCGGCGGTCTCGACGCCCTCGGGGGTCGCGGGGCGGGTGACGACGATCACCGGGATGCCGGTCTCGCGGGCGGCGGTGAGCTTGGGCGCGGTGGCGGCGCCGCCGCTGTCCTTGGTGACGAGGACGTCGACCGCGTACCGCCGCAGCACCTCGCGCTCGCCCTCCAGGGTGAAGGGGCCGCGGTCGACGAGGACGTCGAGCCGCGGCGGGACGGGCGGCTCCGGCGGATCGACGGACCGTACGAGGAACCGCGGCCGGTCCAGGTGCGCGAACGCGCCGAGCCCCGTGCGGCCCGTGGTGAGGAACACCCGCTCCCAGGGACCGGCCGCGAGCAGCCCGGCGGCGGCGGCCAGGGAGGCGGCGGGCCGCCAGTCGTCGCCCGGCCGCGGGACCCAGCCGGGCCGCCGCAGCAGGAGCAGGGGAACATGGCAGGCGGCGGCGGCACGGGCCGCGTTGTACGTGATGGTCTCAGCGAAGGGATGGGTGGCGTCGATGACCGCGTCCACACGGTGCTCGCGCAGCCAGGCCGCGAGCCCCTCCGCACCGCCGAAGCCGCCCACGCGCACGTCGCCCGGCGGCAGCACGGGCCTGGCCACCCGACCGGCGAGCGAACTGGTCACCCGCAGCCGGGGGGCGCGCGCGGCGGGGGCCCCTCGCGTCCCCGGAGCCGCCTGTGCCCAGGGAGCCCCTTGGGTCCCGGGAGCAGCCCGCTCCCCCGGGGCCCCCTCCGCGGGGCCCGTCTCCGCCGCCGCGGCCAGGGCCTCGGCGAGGCGCCGGCCCTCGGTGGTGCCGCCGAGGATCAGCACGTGGCGCATCGGGAGCCTCCATGGCTAGGCCGGCCGGGAGCGGCGGGCGGGACGCCCAACTCAAACACACGGGTCTGCGGCCCGGCTGGACGACCGGGGCCTGCGCGACGGCCGCGGCGACCGCCGCGTACACGGCGCTGCTCTTCGGGGAGTTCCCCGACCCCGTGACCATCACCCTGCCGCGCGGGCAGCGGCCCGCGTTCGCGCTCGCCTTCGAGGACCTCGCGGCGGGCGGCACCGCCGCCACGGCCGGTGTCGTCAAGGACGCGGGCGACGACCCGGACGTCACCCACGGCGCCCTGATCCGCGCCACGGTCCGCCCGCTCGCGCCCGGCGCGGGCGTGGTGTTCAGGGCGGGCCCCGGCGTGGGCACGGTGACGCGGCCCGGCCTCCCGCTCGACGTGGGCGAGCCCGCCGTCAACCCCGTGCCGCGGCGGCTGATGACCGAGCACCTCGACGCGGTCGCCGCGGCCCACGGCGGCGGCACCGCGGACGCCGAGATCACCGTCTCCGTGGACGAAGGCGAGGAGATCGCCCGCTCCACCTGGAACCCCCGGCTCGGCATCCTCGGCGGCCTGTCCATCCTCGGCACGACCGGCGTCGTCGTGCCGTACTCCTGCTCGGCGTGGATCGACTCGATCCGCCGCGGCGTCGACGTCGCCCGCGCCGCCGGCCGCACGCACCTCGCCGGCTGCACGGGGTCCACCTCGGAGAAGACCGTCACCGCGCTGTACGGCCTCCCGCAGGACGCCCTGCTCGACATGGGCGACTTCGCGGGCGCGGTCCTCAAGTACGTGCGCCGCCACCCCGTCGACCGCCTCACCCTCTGCGGCGGCTTCGCGAAGCTCTCCAAGCTCGCCGCGGGCCACCTCGACCTGCACTCCGCGCGCTCCCAGGTCGACAAGTCCCTCCTCGCCGGCCTCGCCCGCGCCGCGGGCGCCTCCCCCGCGCTCGCCGCCAGGGTCGCCGCCGCCAACACCGGCCTCGAAGCCCTCCGCCTCTGCCAGGCCGCCGACGTCCCCCTGGGCGACGCCGTGGCCGCCCGCGCCCGCGACGAGGCCCTCGGAGTCCTCCGCGGCTCCCGCGTACGGGCCGACGTCGTCTGCATCGACCGTGCCGGCACGGTCGTCGGCCGCGCAGAACCGGCCTGAAGGACCGGCGTCCCGATGCGGTCCGGCAGTTCCGTTCCGGTCCCCTGGCGGCCTCACCGTCGTGCGGAGCCGTTCAAGGGGCGGGCGGCTTACGTCCCGGAGGACGGCGTGCGACCAAGCCGAGCAGGAACTCCTCCTGCTCCTCGGCCATGCGCACTTGCGCGGACAGCGTATTGAGGTGACTGTCGCAGGCCCACAGCACCCGTACGGTCGAGCCCCGCTCGATGCTGCCCGCGTACGTCGTCCTCGGGTCCTCGCAGATCTCGCACACGGGGAGGTCGGTCCAGGTGTTCTGACGGTCGATTCCTTGCACGGAGAGCCGGGCACGTTGCCGGGTCATGGCGTGGCCCCGGGCTTCAGGTCTGCCCAAATTCGCTTGCCCTGGGCCAGGATGTCGGTTCCCCAACACTCGGTGAGAGCATCGACCAGCAGCAAGCCTCTGCCGCTCTCCTCCTCATCGGAAGCCGAGCGGAGGCACGGGATGCTGCGGTCCATGTCAGTGACGGCGATACGTACGCAACCAGGAACAGACCGGTCGACGCTCACGCTCACCCGGATCTGACAACCTCGCGCGTGCTGTACGGCGTTGGCGACCAGTTCCGACACCACACCAGCACCGTCCCTGATCAACTCCTCCTGCCCCCAGACGGACAGCGCCCTCCGCACCAGGCTGCGCGCCACCCGCGCACTCTCGGCGATGCGCGGCAGTGTTACGTCGTAAGCCGTGCGATACCCCGGAAACAGGGCTGCAGCAGCCCGGCCCGCTCCACCGGTTCTGTCGAGACGGTCCAGACAGTGTTCACCGCACTCGGGACTCCTCACGGTCTCGGAGCCATCTCCGCCGCACGGCTCATCGACGGCCGGCCCCACACTCGGTGGCCGGGGACAGGTTTCAGGCATGGCACATTCCTGGGGTCGGGCCGGATTCCGGCGCACGGCTGGGTCGACGTGCACGACGGGGCGGACAACCGCCGCGGTGGCCCTGGGCACCGACGCAACGATGTCGTCACCGGTCTCCCGGCCGCAGAGCGCACAGACGCGACCGGCCCGTTGCGGCTCGTCGTCCCACATGGGGCTCACGCCCCGCCACCTGCCGTCGCCACCAGAACACGATCCCCTGAACACAGAGAGTTGCGCGACGTCCGACAAGACGTCAAAGCGGCGACAGAGGGGAGGTCATTTCGGTGTCATTGAGCGCGGGTTGAGGGCTACCGTAATGTCCATGAACGCACCGAACACCTCACTCCGTGCCGTGCGCATGGGGATGATGATGTCGCAGGACGACCTTGCCCGCGCCGTGCGCGACGCCGGCACCAGAGCAGGACAGCCCAACGACGCGAACAAGCGGCTGGTGCAGCGCTGGGAGTCCGGCAGTACAACCGCCCCGAGGCCGGTCTACGCCCGCGCTCTGGAAGCCGTCACCGGTCTCCCGATCGAAGCTCTGGGCTTCTCCGTCGTGCCGACCGCGCGGGTCTCTGACGACGGACACGGCGGCCACGACATGGAGGAGCGGCCCTCGCTCACGGCCTCCGCCGGAACCGGGCCCCAACCCGAGGCCCGGGCCGCGTACTCAGGGGTGTGGCTCTCCCGCTACGAGTACTTCTCCAGCGGCCGGGACACGGCGCTCACCGGCCTGCACTACGTCGTGCTCCTGCAACACGGACATCGGCTGTCCATCCGCAGCCTGCCGGGGTCGTCCGACTCCCCTTTGACGATGGGCATGGAGCTGGACGGCCACGTCGCGACAGGGACGTGGACCGAGCAGACAGCCAAGGAGGGGTACTACCGAGGCGCCCGCTACCACGGGGCCATCCAACTCCTCGTCGAGCCGACCGGGCGCAGGATGCGCGGCAAGTGGGTAGGTTTCGGCAAGGAGTTCGACATCAACACAGGCCCTTGGGAACTGATCTTCCAGGACGCCTCCACCGGCCGGGCAACCCTCAACGCATACAACCGGCGTCCCGACGCCTGAGTCCGGACGTCCCCAAGACCACCCCGCCGTGGCATGAGGCCATGCGGGGCCACCCCCGCATGCGCGGGGAGCACGTCAGGCCCATAGAGCGCGCGAAACGCTCCAGGGGGCCACCCCCGCATGCGCGGGGAGCACACTTGCCGAACAGGGGCTTTATCTGCGCACGGCCCCGTTCTGAGCAACAGAGCTTGATCCTTCCGGCAAGCAGGGGCCGTTGACGGTGCTGTGTGGCACCGTGCAGACGTCAGCCGGGAGGCAGCCGAAGTGCGCGGCGGGTGAGACGGTACCGGCCCCGCCAGGGCCCCCGCTCAGGCCCCCCGTTCGCGGGTGGTCGAGTAGAGGTGGCTGTCGCGGAAGGGGGTGGCGGTGAGGACGCGGCCCACGAGGATGACCGCTGTCTTGGTGATGCCCGCGGTTCTGACCTGGTCGGCGATGGAGTCGAGGGTGCCGCGGATGACGAGTTCCCCGGGGCGGCTCGCGAAGGCGACGACGGCGGCGGGGCAGTCGGGGCCGTAGTGCGGGAGGAGTTCGGCGGCGACGCGGTCGGCGTAGCGCGCCGCGAGGTGGAGCACGAGGAGGGCGCCGCTCGCGCCGAGGGTGGCGAGGTCCTCGCCCGGGGGCATCGGGGTGGCCTGCTGGGCGAGGCGGGTGAGGACGACGGTCTGGCCGACCGTGGGGACGGTGAGCTCCCGGCCGAGCGCGGCCGCCGCCGCGGCGAACGCCGGCACCCCCGGCACCATCTGGTACGGCACCGACTCCGCGTCCAGCCTGCGCATCTGCTCGGCGACCGCGCTGAAGACCGACGGGTCCCCGGAGTGCAGGCGCGCCACGTCGTGCCCCGCGCGGTGGGCCCGTACGAGCTCCTCCGTGATCCGGTCGAGGTCGAGGTCGGCGGTGTCCACGAGGCGGGCGTCCGCCGGGCACTCGGCCAGCAGGTCGCGCGGCACCAGGCTGCCCGCGTACAGGCACACGCGGCAGCGGGCGAGCAGCCGCGCGCCGCGCAGGGTGATCAGGTCCGCGGCGCCCGGCCCCGCCCCGATGAAGTAGACCGTCATGACGTGACTCCCTTTCCGGGGTGGGTGGTTGACGTCTTGGTGACGGACCACTGCGTCACCGGCATCGCCTGCCGCCAGCCGGTGAACCCGCCCACAGGGACCGCTGAGGCGACGGCGAGCCGTACGAGTTCGCCGCCGTGGCGCCCGTACCAGCGGGCGAGCAGCGCCTCGGACTCCAGCGTCACGGTGTTCGCGACGAGCCTGCCGCCCTCGGGCAGCGCGTCCCAGCACGCGTCGAGGAGGCCGGGCGCGGTGAGGCCGCCGCCCACGAACACCGCGTCGGGCGGCCCCGGCAGGCCCGCGAGGGCCGCGGGCGCCGCGCCGGTGGCGACGGCGAGTCCCGGGACGCCGAGGGCGCGCGCGTTGCGGCCGATGCGCTCGGCCCGCACGGGGTCGCGCTCGACGGCGACGGCGCGGCACGCCGGGTGCGTGCGCATCCACTCGATGCCGATGGAGCCCGAGCCGCCGCCGACGTCCCAGAGGAGTTCGCCGGGCGCGGGCGCGAGGGCCGCGAGCGTGGCGGCGCGCACCGGGCGCTTGGTGAGCTGCCCGTCGTGCTCGTACGCCGTGTCCGGCAGGCCGGGTACGGCGCCGAGCCGCTGCGCACCCGGCGCGCGGCGGCAGACGACGGCGACGAGGTTGAGCGGGTCGCCCTGCGCCTCGTCCCAGGTCTGGGCCGTGCCGCTCAGCCGGCGCTCGCGCCCGCCGTCGCCGAGGCGTTCGAGCACGTGCAGCTCGCTCGGCCCGTAGCCGCGCTCCCGCAGCAGCGCGGCCACCGCGGCGGGCGTCGCCGCGTCGGCGCTGAGGACGAGCAGGCGCCGGCCGTCGTGCAGCGCGGCGGCGACCCGTTCCAGCGGCCTGCCGACCGCCGAGACGACCTCGGTGTCCTCCTGCGGCCAGCCGAGCCGCGCGCACGCGTACGCGACCGACGACGGGTGCGGCAGGACGCGCAGCCGCCCGGCCCCGGCCGTCTCGGCGAGCGCCCTGCCGATGCCGTGGTGGAACGGGTCTCCGCTGGCCAGCACGGCCACCGCGCGGCCCGCGTGCGCGGCGAGCAGCCCCGGCACCGCGGGCCGCAGCGGCGAGGGCCACTGCACCCGCTCGGCGGCCACCTCGGGCGGCAGCAGGCCGAGTTGGCGGGGCGCGCCGATCACGACCTCGGCGGCGAGCAGAGCCTCGCGCGCGGGCCCTGCCAGCCCTGCCCAGCCGTCGGCGCCGACCCCGACGACGGTGAGGGGCGGCTCGGCCTGCGGGGCCTGCCTGGGTATCGGCGTCGGTGTCGGCGTCGTCATACGGGGTCACCTTGGGGCGCGGGGGGCGGGGCTGCGGGTCCGGCGGGCGCGGGGCACGGCGGACCCCGGCCAATCTACCCGGGGGCTCCTTCCGGGGGCTGGGGCGTTCCCCCCTGTGACCCGGCGCGCACCCGCGCCCAGCGCCCGCGTCCGCCGCCCGCGTCCGCCCCCGCACAGCGCGGCGGCCGCCGAAGGGGGTCCTTCGACGGCCGTCTGCCTGCCGGTGCGGGGCGGTTCCGCCCCGCCGCCCCGTACGGATCCGCGCGGGGCGCGCGCCGGACGGCGCGCACTAGCGCCGGTGCGTCCGCGGGCGGTCGAGCGCCGCGATGCCCAGCGCCGCGAGCGCGACCTGGATGATCCACTCGATCCAGTCGATGCCGTTCGTGTCGGCGACCCCGATCGCCGAGGCGATGGCGCCACCGACCAGCGCGGCGACGATGCCGATGACGATCGTCCACAGCACGCCGATGTGCTGCCTGCCGGGCACGACGAGCCGCCCCAGGACACCGACGATGATGCCGATGACGATCGCCGAAAGAATGACTGAAATACCCATGTCCGTCCCCTTTTCGCCACACTGGTGCTGACAGTGGGTTACGCCGGAGCTTGTGCCCTCCCGGCGGGCGTTCACTCCACGGGCGGAACGGGCGGAACGGGCGGAACGGGCGGACCGGGTCCCGGCCGCGCGGGTCGGCCGGGACGCGCGCGTCAGCCTGCCCGCCTGCGCAGGCGCCAGTCGGCCACGACCTCCTCGACGTCGAACGGCCCGATGCCCAGCGGCGGCCCCGGCGGCGGCTTCGCAAGCGCCGCGCCGATCTTCTCGTTGATCGCGGCGACGATCCGCCGCACCTTGCCCTCGGACGGCGCGCGCTTCGCGGCGACGAGCGCGTCCTCCGCCTCCTTGCGCAGCGCGAGCGTGGGCGGGAGGTACGACAGTTCTTCGCGGCGCATCTTGTCCTTGACCCACCACAGCTCGTCGTACGGCTTGTCGAGCCCGGCGAGCGGCCTGCCCGCCCCGGTCAGCCCGTCGAAGACACCGCGGTCCTGCGCCTCGCGGATCTGCCGGTCGACCCACGTCTCGAAGTCGACACCCGGCGGCTTGCGTTCGGTCATCGTGGGCCTCCTCGTGCGCGAGTGGCGGCGGGCGGGGGCGCGCCGGTCGCGCGGGGCCGCCGCTTCCAGCGTACGGGCCGCCGCCCCTCAGTCCCCCGCCCGCGCGGGCGCCCGCCACCCCGGGTCGCGGCCCGTCACACCGAGCAGCCGGTCCAGGGCAGGCGCGCCGGGCGGCACCGCCACCTCGGGCCCGAAGGCGCCCATCGACCGTGCCAGGGGCGCGAGTTCGGCGAACTGCGCGGCGACGGCCGCGACCACGTCGCCGTCCGGCGCGTACGCGTACGGCCTGCCCGTGGCCCGCGCCAGGTCCCAGCCGTGCACGACCAGGTCCCCGAGGACCATCGCGCCGACCGTGCGCGCGGGCATGCCCATCGCGCCGGTCGTGCCGTCCTCGGCGCCGGGGCGCGCCCACGCGGCGGCCAGGGCACGCGCCTCGCCCGCGAAGCCGCCGCGCCAGTCGCCCGTCAGCTCCAGGGGGCCCGCGCCCATGTCGGCCGCCTCCTTGGCCGCCAGGCCCTGGAAGGTGAGCACCACCCGGTAGAGGTGGCCGGCCAGCGTGCGGACGTCGTACGCGCCGCACGGCGTGGGCAGCCCGAGCTGCTCGTCGTCGATGGCGCGGACCACCGGCACCGTGCGGGCCGCCGCGCGCTCCAACAGGTCGCTGATCTTCTCGCTCATGCCGCCGACGCTAGGCGCGCCGCACCGCCGCGTCTTGAAGAAACCCGCCACCTCCGGGAGAACGAACCCGCCGTCCCGGCCACCTCCTGGACATGAGCCTCCGCCGTCCTCGGCCGATCCGCGCGCACCGCCGCCAAACTCGAACACGGAGGGTGACCGAGGCGTCCGGGGCCGCACGGGAGCGCGCGGGAGCGGCCTTGCGGCGCCCCTCGCCGTGTACCACCGCACGACCGGGTGATCGCGGCCGCGCCCCCTGGCGGCGCGGGCCCCGGCGCCTGTCCAATGGGTCGTGCGACGCATCCGAGCGTGGCCCCCGCGAGGACCGGCACCGTCTCGCGGGGGTCACAGGACCTGCCCGTCCGTGCGCGGGCCGCCCCTCCTCCTGCGGCCTACGATCGGACCATGGCCGGTCCACGGCGGGACACCCGCGGCATCGTCGATGCCGCGGGTCTGCTGGCCCGCGTACGGTTCAGGCGCCGCGAGCCCGCGCCCGCGCTGCGCCCCTGGGTGGAGCACTACTGGCTGATCGACTGGGACCTGGACGAGCCGTACGCCTCCCGCGTCGTCCCGCACCCCTCGGTCAACGTGGTCTTCCAGTCCTTCGACCGGTCCGCCGAGCCGTACGCCGAGCATTCCGCCGAGCGGCGGCCCGGGCCGGCGCGGCCCCCGGCGTCCCCGGACTTCGCCGAGGTCGCCGGGGCCCGCAACCGGCTGTTCACGCAGCGGCTCGCGGGCCGCGGCCGGGTGTGCGGGGTGCAGTTCAGGCCCGGCGGCTTCCGGCCGTTCTCGCCCGCGAAGCCCGTCGCGTACTGGACGGACCTGCACGTACCGCTCGCCGACGCCCTGCCGGTCACGGACCGCGACATCGCGGCGGTCCTCGGGCCCGACGCGGAGGACGAGCGGGTCGCCGCGCTCGACGCGTACCTGCTTGGCGTGGTCAGCGGCGCGGCGCCGGACGCCGTGACGCGGCAGGCCGCGCGCGCCGTGCGCCTCGTGGAGCTGGTGCGGCACGACCGGGGCGTGCGGCGAGCCGACCGGCTCGCCACGGCCGCGGGCCTCTCGCCCCGCTCGCTGCAACGCCTCTTCTGCGGGTACGTCGGCGTCGGCCCGAAGTGGGTCATCCTGCGCTACCGCATCCACGAGGCGCTGGAGCGCGCCGAGTCGGCGGGCCCAGGCGGCGCGGTCGACTGGGCGGCGCTCGCCGCCGAGCTCGGCTACAGCGACCAGGCGCACCTCGTACGGGACTTCACCGCGACGGTGGGCGTGCCGCCCACGGCGTACGGGCGCACGGGCGCCGCCTGAGCCCCGCACCTGCCGCCCCCGCTTCATCGCCCGCGCTCCTACAGTGGCTCCGCATGGAGAAGAAGGCATCCCGGGCGCCGCGCGTACGGCTCGAACCGTGGTCGGAGGCCGACCTCGGGCTGCTGCGCGCCCTCAACGCGCCGGAGCTGATGGTCCACCTCGGCGGCCCCGAGACGGACGAGCAACTGCTCGCGCGGCACCGGCGGTACGTGGCGCTCAGCGGCGACAGCCCCCGCAAGGGCCGGCTGTACCGGATCGTGCTGCTGCCTGAGCAGGAGGCCGCAGGCGGGCCGGGCGGCGGACTCGCGCCGTCCGTGGGGACGGTCGGCTTCTGGGAGAACGTCTGGGACGGCCGGGAGATCTACGAGTCGGGCTGGGGCCTGCTCGCCGCGTTCCAGGGCCGTGGCATCGCGGCGGCGGCGGCCCGCGCCGCCGCCGCGCAGGCCCGCGCCCAGCGGACGCACCGCGAACTCCACGCGTTCCCCTCGGTGGCCAACCCGGCCTCCAACGCGGTCTGCCGCAGGGCGGGTTACACCCCGCGCGGCGAGTGCGCCTTCGAGTACCCGCCGGGCACGGTCCTGCGCTGCAACGACTGGTGGATGAACCTGGGGGCGGCCCCGGCCACGGGGACCTGACCCCGTACGCGGTCCCACGGCCCCGAACCCGGCCGCGGTCCCACGGCCCGAATCCGGCCGCGGTCACCCGCGCAGCCGCGCGCCCCGTGACTCGTTCAGCTCGACCGTGCGGTTCATGTGCCGTACCAGGAGGGCGAGTTCCGCCTCGTCGTACGCCTGGAACAGCTCGTCCCACGGGCCGCGCGACTCCTCCCACACCGCGGCGAAGCCGCGCATGCGCTCCGGCACGCCCGCCACCAGGACGCGCCGCCTGTCCTCGGTGTCCCTGCGCCGTACGACGTACCCCGCGCGTTCGAGCCGGTCCACGAGGCGGGTCGCAGAACCGGTGGTGAGACCGGTCAGCTCGGCGATGCGGCCCGTGGTGACGGACCCCGTCTCCAGGCCGAGCAGGCTCAGGCACTGCACGTCGGTGGGGTGCAGCCGCAGCCGGTCGGCGACGGCCTGCGCGAGCAGCGCGTACGAGGCCATGCAGCGGCGCGAGACGGCCGCGGCCTCGGCGACCAGCGCCGCACGCCCCGGCGCCGGGCCCCCCTGCTCCGCCTCCTGCGCCATGCCCCCAGCGTACGGGTGCGCACCAGGCGCCCCAAGGGCACCAGCGGTCCACCAGCACCTCAGACGGCATCTCGGGCCCCGCCTCCCCCATGGCACGCTGTGCCCATGTTCGTGCTGCGCTCCGCCGCCCTGTTCGTCCTCGCCGCCCTCTTCGAGATCGGCGGCGCCTGGCTGGTCTGGCAAGGGGTGCGCGGCGACGGCGGTTCCGGCGGCCGCGGCTGGCCCTGGATCGTCGCGGGCGTCGCGGCGCTCGGCGCGTACGGCTTCGTCGCGACGCTCCAGCCGGACGGGCAGTTCGGCCGCATCCTGGCCGCGTACGGCGGGGTCTTCGTCGCCGGCTCGATCGTCTGGGGCACGATCGCCGACGGCTACCGCCCGGACCGCTGGGACATCGCGGGCGCGGTCATCTGCCTCGCGGGCATGGGCGTCATCATGTTCGGCCCCCGCGGCCGCTGACGCCGGCCCCTTGGGCTTGGCCGACGACCGGGGAATCCATGCCCGCCCGGCCGGGAGAACGCGCCGCCGAAGGGCCGGAGGCGGCTGCCTATCCTGGGGCGCATGGGCCGCAGGGCGGCCCCCCGATCCACCTGTGCGAGGAGACCCCATGACCGCCGCAGCCGCCGCGGACCGTCCCACCGCGGCCGCCGCAGAGCCCGCCGCCACCGCCGTCGTCACCGGAGCCAGCGGCGGGATCGGCGCGGCGACCGCCCGGCAGCTCGCCGCCGCCGGGTACCACGTCGTCGTCACCGCGCGCCGCGGCGACCGCGTCACCGCGCTCGCCGAGGAGATCGGCGCGGCGGGCGGCAGCGCCGAGGCCCACGTGCTCGACGTGACCGACCGGGCCGCGGTCGACGCCTTCGCCGCCGGCCTCGCCGAGGCCCAGCGCGCGGCCCACCGGCGCCCGGTCCAGGTGCTCGTGAACAACGCGGGCGGCGCGCTCGGGCTCGACCCGGTCGCCGAGGGCGACGTCGGCGAGTGGCGGCAGATGTACGAGACGAACGTGCTCGGCACCCTCAACGTCACGCAGGCCCTGCTGCCCGCGCTCACCGCGAGCGGCGACGGCACGGTCGTCGTGGTCTCCTCCACCGCGGGGCACGGCACGTACGAGGGCGGCGCGGGGTACGTCGCCGCCAAGCACGGCGCGCACGTGCTCGCCGAGACGCTGCGCCTGGAGATCGTCGGCACGCCGGTCAGGGTGATCGAGGTCGCGCCCGGCCTGGTCAGGACCGAGGGCTTCGCCACCACCCGCTTCCGCGGCGACGAGGAGCGGGCGGCCAAGGTCTACGAGGGCGTCGCCGAGCCCCTCACGGCGGAGGACGTGGCCGACACGATCGCCTGGGCGGTCACCAGGCCGAGCCACGTCAACATCGACCTGCTGGTGGTCAGGCCGCGCGCCCAGGCGTCCAACACCAAGATCCACAGGGAGCCGTGATGCGGGCGGCCACTCCCCCGGCCCCCGCCGGAACGATCCACGCGAGGAGCATCCGATGAGCGACAACTTCACCACGCGCGCCCACGACGAGGGCGCCAAGCGCGGCGGCGAGGCCATCGAGTCGTACACGTACTCCGGCCACACCAGCAGCGGGCAGAGCTGGCGTTCGAGCCCGGGCGAGACGCTGACGAGGCTCCTCGCCGACCTGCTGCACTGGGCCGACGACACCCAGCGCGACTTCGACCGGGCGCTGGAGCGTGCGCGGAAGCTGCACGACACCGAGCTGTGAGGCACGCCCCCGCACACACGCCACCGATCAGCATATGAACCGGATGAACTGAACGCCTGATCGAAAGATCATCAGTTCAGGTGGCCGGACGGCAATCTCCTGGCGTGCGACCCCCCGTACGGCTGATGCTCATGGTGCGCAGGTGACCGGCCGCGGACCGTCACGGCGCCCCCGCCCTTGTCCCACAAGGCGGGAACAGTCCCACGACGTGCGTCCTCAGGGCGCACACAGCAAGGAGAGAAGAACATGAACATCCTCACTGGTGTCCTCGCCGGCCTCGTCCACCTCGTCGGCTGGCTGGTCTGACACCCGCGAGCCCAGGCGCCGGCCCCCACACGGGGGGCCGGCGCCTCCGCGCGTCCGCCACAGGGTGGCTCAGCCCTTGACGCAGACGACCTGGCGGAGTCGGGCGACCACTTCGACGAGGTCGCTCTGGCGGGCCATGACCTGTTCGATGGGCTTGTACGCGCCGGGGATCTCGTCGACCACGCCCGAGTCCTTGCGGCACTCGACGCCCCGGGTCTGCTCCGCGAGGTCGTGCGCGGAGAAGCGGCGCTTCGCCGCGGTGCGGCTCATGCGGCGGCCCGCGCCGTGCGAGGCGGAGTTGAAGGCCGCGGCGTTGCCGAGGCCCCGCACGATGTACGAGCCCGTGCCCATGGACCCCGGGATGATGCCGAGGTCGCCGCCGCCCGCGCGGATCGCGCCCTTGCGGGTGACGAGCAGGTCCACGCCGTCGTAGCGCTCCTCCGCCACGTAGTTGTGGTGGCAGGAGATCACCGGGTCGAAGGCGACCTTCGCCTTCCTGAACTCCCGCGCCACGACGCCCTGGAGCAGGCGCATCATGAGCTCGCGGTTGTGCTTCGCGTACTCCTGGGCCCAGAAGAGGTCGTTGCGGTAGTCCCGCATCTGCGGCGTGTCCGCGACGAACACCGCGAGGTCGCGGTCGACGAGGCCCTGGTTGTACGGGAGGTCACGGGCGATGCCCATGTGGTGCTCCGCCAGCTCCTTGCCGATGTTGCGGGAGCCCGAGTGCAGCATGAGCCACACTGAATCTGACTTATCTATACACACTTCGACAAAATGATTCCCGGATCCCAGCGTCCCCAGTTGCTTGCGGGCGCGGTCCTCGCGGAAGTGGACCGCCTGGGCCACGCCGGGGAAGCGGGACCACAGGTCGCGCCAGGGGGCGGCGGGGAGGCCGTGCAGGGCGGCCGGGTCCACGGGCTCGTCGTGCAGGCCGCGGCCGACGGGGATCGCGCCCTCGATGCGGGAGCGGAGGCGCGAGAGGTCGTCGGGGAGGTCGCCCGCGGTCAGCGACGTGCGCACGGCGGACATGCCGCAGCCGATGTCCACGCCGACCGCCGCTGGGCAGACCGCGCCCTCCATCGCGATGACCGAGCCGACCGTGGCGCCCTTGCCGTAGTGGACGTCGGGCATCACGGCGAGGCCCCTGATCCACGGGAGGGTCGCGACGTTGCGCAGCTGGCGCATCGCGGACTCCTCGACGGACGCGGGGTCGGCCCACATCCGGATCGGCACCCTCTCGCCCGGAATCTCCTCGTATGCCATGTTTTCCTCATCCCCCGGTTCTGCGTGAAGAACTACGATGCACACGGCGCGCGCCGAGACCCGGCGCGCGGGGCGCGCGGCGCGGCGAAGTGGCCGACACCCGGACCGACCAGCGGCGTCGGGGACGTGTGCGGTACACATTGTGTCCATCCACCGCCCCGGGGCAGCAAACACTTTTGCGCCCCGTGGACCGTCTTCCAGGAGGCTCAGGACCGTGCAGGGATTCCGGCAGACGTGGCACCGCGGCGCCCGCCGCACGGCGTACGGGTCCGGCCTCGCGGCGCTGCTCGTCGCGCTGGCGGCCGGCGGCTGCACGGCGGGCGGGAGCGCGGGCGGGTCGCCCACCGACGCCAAGCAGGGCGACCCCGCGCTGTCGCTGCCGGCGCCCGGCAAGTACCGCACGCTGCTCGAACCGTGCGGCGCCGCGCCCAGGTCCCTGCTGAAGGACATGCTGCCAGGGGTGGCCTCACTCGCCCCCGACCAGCAGGAGCGCGCCCTCCAGGGCACGCCCGCGGTGACGTACGACACGGACCGCCGCGTCGGGTGCAGCTGGCGCGCGGACGCGCCGGACGCGTCGCACCGGCTGTCCGTGGACATCGAGCGGGTCGTCTCGTACGACTCGACGGTCAGCGACGCCGACCGCGCGAAGCAGGTCTACGGGGAGAAGCAGCAGGCGGCGCACATCCCGGACTCGGGTTCCGCCTCGCCGTCGACGTCCTCGCCGTCGTCCTCGGCATCGCCCCCGGCCTCGGCCTCGGCCTCGGCGACCGCGTCGGACGACGGCACCCCCGGCGCCCCCGACCCCGCGGACTCGCCGGACTCGGCCGACCCCGCCAACCCGTCCGGCGCGGCGTCCGGCTCCCCGAGCGGCTCGGACAGCGCCGACAGTTCGGATGAATCGGGCGATCCCGGTGCGGGCGGCGCGGAGCCCGACCTGCAGCCGCGCAAGCTGAGCGGGCTCGGCGACGCGGCGTTCGTGGACGACGTGCTGACCCAGTCCGGATCCGCGACGAAGAACCGGACCGTGAGCGTGGTGTTCCGCACATCCAATGTGATCGTCACGGTCACGTACACGGCCCAGCCGACCCACCCCGACGAGGTCCCGGACAGCAAAGAACTCCAGGACAGGGCCCAGGCGCTGGCGAGCGAGCTGGCCGACGAGTTCGACCAGTAGCGGCCGCGCGGCCGCCGCCGCGGGGGCACGCCGCGGGGCGCGGGACGGGCCGTGCGGGTCCTGCGGCGGCGCCGCTGCGGTTACCGTGGCGGCTCGGACCGTACGCACCGACCCGTGCGCACGGTCCGTGACGACAACCGATCCACGACGCCCCGCCGGTACCCGAACGCCCACGATCCGTGACCGAAAGCTATGACTGAAGGAACCATGCGCCGATCAGCCTCGCGACTCCCCCGCATCCTCGCCGCCGCGGCCGTTCCTGCGCTGCTCGTCGTCGCCGGCTGCTCGTCCGGCTCGGACGGCGGGAGCGGCTCGGACGGCGCGGACGGCGCCGCCGGGGGTTCGAGCTCCCCGTCCGCGGCGCACACGCCGACGGTGGCGCCTGCGAAGTACCGCAGCCTGCCCGACGCCTGCAAGGCGATCGACGCGGGGACGGTGAAGTCGCTGGTGCCGAACGCCAAGCCGAAGGGCGGCACGGCCGGCACGTCCACCGACGTCAACGCGCACAGCAGCTGCGCCTGGAACGGCCTCAAGGACAAGGGCGTCGACGGCTCGCAGTACCGCTGGCTCGAGGTGTCGCTCTCGCGCTTCGACTCGCAGACGGCGCTCGGCAGCGGGAACGCCCAGGCGTCCAAGCAGTACGCGACCGAGATCGACGCGGCGCAGACCACGCAGGACGCCAAGAGCGTGATGACGTCGCCGGTGACGGGCGCGGGCGACCAGGCCACCCAGGTGTCGTACGAACTGCACAAGTCCGGTGAGGACTTCAGGTACGCGACGGTCGTGGCGCGCGCCGACAACGTGGTGGTGTCGCTCACCTTCAACGGCGCGGGCTTCGAGGGCCAGAAGACGCCGAGCAAGGACGACATCGCCAAGGGCGCCGTGAAGGCGGCCAAGAGCGCGCTCGGCGCCATCGAGGACGGCGGCACCCCGGCCGCCTCGGGGTCAGGATCCTCCGGTGCGGACTCGGGTGCGGGTTCGGGTTCGAGCAAGGGCTCCGGTTCGGGAAAGGGCTCCGGCACGTCCTCGGCCAGGCCGAGCACGTCGGCCTCGCCGTCCGGCAGCACGGGCCACGACCCGGGCAAGCCGGGCTCCGCGGCCTCCCCCTCGGCGTCGAAGGCCGCCGCAGGCGCCGACCCCGCCGACTCGCCGTCCGGCGGCAGCGTCGCGGGCTGAGCCCGCGCCTCCCGTACACATGTGCAAGGCTGTTGCCCCGCCGGCACCCGCCGGGCCCGCCCACGGGGCGGCAGTCGACACCTGAGCACCAGTACGGGAGGGATCGCGCGTGGCCGCGATGCAGCTGTCACGGACGCATCGGATACTGGTCGGCGTCGTCGTCACCGGCGCGGTCGTCATCGCCGGGATCGGCTTCGCCGGTTCGTACGCCGCCGTGCGCGCGCTCGCCGAGAGCAAGGGCTTCGGCGCGTTCTCGCTGGTCTTCCCGATCGGCATCGACGCGGGCATCTGCGTGCTGCTGGCGCTCGACCTGCTGCTGACCTGGATCCGTATCCCGTTCCCGCTGCTGCGGCAGGCGGCGTGGGTGCTGACGGCCGCGACGATCGCCTTCAACGGCGCCGCCGCGTGGCCCGATCCGCTCGGCGTCGGCATGCACGCCGTCATCCCACTGCTGTTCATCGTCACGGTCGAGGCGGCGCGGCACGCGGTCGGCAGGATCGCCGACATCACGGCCGACAAGCACATGGAGGGCGTGCGGCTGACGCGCTGGCTGCTGTCCCCGGTGCCCACGTTCAAGCTGTGGCGGCGGATGAAGCTGTGGGAGCTGCGCAGCTACGAGCAGGTCATCAAGCTCGAACAGGACCGGCTCATCTACCAGTCGAGGCTGCAGGCGCGGTTCGGGCGAGGCTGGCGCAGGAAGGCCCCGGTGGAGGCGCTGATGCCGCTGCGGCTCGCGCGGTACGGGGTGCCGCTCGCGGACACGGCGGACGCGGGCCTCGCCGCGGCCGGTATCGACCCGGCGCCCTCCGCGGGTGCCGCGCTCGAAGGCCGGGGCGGTGGCCGCGAGTTGACCGCCGGCCGGGTCGACCTGGCGAAGCCCCGCGCCGGGGAGCAGGGCCGGCCCGCGGACGAGGGCGCCCGGCAGGGGCCGCGGGTACGGGCGCAGCTGCCGCACCAACGCGGCCCGCAGCAGGGCCCGTACGAGGACGGGGTGCCCCAGCAGGCGGCGCAACAGCAGGAGTTCGCCGACGGCGACGGGATGTCGCAGGAGCAGGCGGAGCAGTACGGGTATCCGTCGCAGGACGAGGGCAGCCCCTGGTTCGCCGGGCGGCGCATCCCCGAGGGCGCGTACAACGGGACGTACAACCCCCGTTACGTCGAGGGCCTCGAACCCACCGCGGTCGCGGCCCCCAACGGCCCCGGCGGCGGCGCCTCCTACGGCCCGCCCGCCGCGCAAGGCCCCCAGGAGGCCCCGGGCCAGGCCCCCGGCCCGCAGCAGGCCGCGGGCCGCGGCCGCCCGCTCGGCGGCGGGCCGGGCGTGCCGGTCCCCGAGCAGCAGCCGCAGCCGCAGCCGCAGGAGCCCGAACTCCCGCAGGGCGCCGGGCGGGAGGCGGCGGAGCCCGCCGGCGCCCCGGCCGACGAGCGCGCGGCGGCCGCCACGACCGTGGACGTCCCGCGCGACGAGGCGTACTACGCCGCCTTCCGCAAGTACATAAGCGAGAACAACGAGATGCCCAACGAGCGGCAGTTCGCCCGCTATCTGCTCGACCTGTACGACTTCAGGGGGCGCGACGGCGGCCCGCTGCGCGAGAGCACCCTGCGCGGGCCGCTGCGCGAGGCCCAGCGCAGGTTCCAGGAGGACCTGGACGCCGAGCACATCGCGTAGCCGCTGCCCGGCGCCCGCGCGCCCCGCGCCACCTCACGCGCCGAGCAGCCTCCGCACCCGCTCAGCACCCACGGCGAGCAGCAGCGTGGGCAGCCGGGGGCCGGTGTCCCTGCCCACCAGGAGCTGGTACAGCAGGGCGAAGAACGACCGCTGCCGCGCCTTGAGTTCGGGCGTCGGCTTGGCGTCCGGCGCGAAGCCCGCGAGGACCTTCGGCACCCCGTAGACCAGGCTCGTCAGGCCGTCGAGCGACCAGTGCTCGTCCAGGCCCTCGACCAGCAGCCGCAGCGACTCGCGTGCCTGCTCGTCCAGCGAGCCCAGCAGGTCCTTGTCCGGCTCGGTCCGCACGACGGTGCGGGCCTCGGCGGGTACCTGGCTGCTGATCCAGTACTCGGCCCGGTCGAGCCGGGGCCGCACCTCGTCCAGCGAGGCGAGCGGCCGCTCGGGGTCGAGCTCGCCGAGGATGCGCAGGGTCTGCTCCTCGGCACCCGCGGTGATGTCCGCGACGGACGCGAGGGTGCGGTACGGCAGCGGGCGCGGCGTGCTCGGCAGCTCGCCCGCCGCCGTGCGGACGGCGCGGGAGTGCGCCGCGGCGTCCGCGGGCAGCGCGACCCCGTCGGCGACCTTCTTCGACAGGGCGTCCCACTCGTCGTAGAGCCGCTGGATCTCCTGGTCGAAGGCGATCTTGAAGGACTGGTTGGGCCTGCGGCGCGCGTACAGCCAGCGCAGCAGCGGCGCCTCCATGATCTTCAGCGCGTCGGCGGGCGTGGGCACGCCGCCCTTGCTGCTGGACATCTTCGCCATGCCGGAGATCCCGACGAAGGCGTACATCGGGCCGATGGGCTGCACCCCGCCGAAGATCTCCCGCACGATCTGCCCGCCGACGACGTACGAGGAGCCGGGCGAGGAGTGGTCGACGCCCGAGGGCTCGAAGACCACGCCCTCGTACGCCCACCGCATCGGCCAGTCGACCTTCCACACCAGCTTGCCGCGGTCGAACTCGCGCAGCAGCACCGTCTCGGTGAAGCCGCACGCCGTGCAGGTGTAGGTGAGCTCGGTCGTCTCGTCGTCGTACGCGGTGACGGCGGTGAGGTCCTTGCCGCACTGCCCGCAGTAGGGCTTGTACGGGTAGTAGCCGCCCGCGCCGCCGCTGCCGTCGTCCTCGTCCGCCGCGCCCGAGCCCTCCGCGGCCTCGATCTCCGCCTCGTCGACGGGCTTCTGCTGCTTGCCCTGCTTGCCCTGGGGCGCGCCCTGGGCCTTCGCGCCCGGCGTGCCCGCGGACTTGTCCTTGGTGCGGTAGCGGTCGAGGATCGCGTCGATCTCGGCGCGGTGGCGCATCGCGAACAGGACCTGCTCGCGGTACGCGCCCGACGTGTACTGCGCGGTCTGGCTGATGCCGTCGTACTCGACGCCGAGCTCGGCGAGCGCCGCCGCCATCGCGGACTTGAAGTGCTCGGCCCAGTTCGGGTGCGGGGACCCGGCGGGCGCGGGCACCGAGGTCAGCGGCCTGCCGATGTGCTCGGCCCAGGATTCGTCCACGCCGGGGACGCCGCCGGGCACCTTGCGGTAGCGGTCGTAGTCGTCCCAGGAGATCAGGTGGCGCACCTCGTAGCCGCGGCGGCGGATCTCGTCCGCGACCAGGTGCGGGGTCATGACCTCGCGGAGGTTGCCCAGGTGGATGGGGCCTGACGGCGAGAGTCCCGACGCGACGACCACCGGTTTGCCGGGCGCACGCCGCTGCGACTCGGCGATGACGTCGTCGGCGAAACGGGAGACCCAGTCGGTCTCGGTGCTCTGAGCCACGGTCGGCACGTCCTTCTTTCTCCAGGCCGTCGGGAAAAGCGGCGACCGCCATTGTCCCAGGTGCCCGCGGCAGCTGGAAAATCGCTTTCGCGGGCGTGGGAGAATGACACACAAAACTTGACCTCTACAGAAACGGCAGCCGGCTCATGGCCTCGGTTCCCTCACTCGCTTCGACCGTCGATCAGCGCATCGCGGACGCCCTCTCGGCAGCCCTGCCGGAGGCCGGTACCGCCGATGTCCTGCTGCGACGCAGCGACCGTGCGGACTTCCAGGCCAACGGCATCCTGGCGCTCGCCAAGAAGCTCAAGGGCAACCCGCGCGACCTGGCGGCCCAGGTCGCAGGGGCGCTCTCCGCGCCCGGGGTGATCGCGGACGTCGAGGTGTCGGGTCCCGGCTTCCTCAATGTGACGGTCGCCGACCGGGCCATCGTGGAGACGCTGGCCGCCCGGCTCGCCGACGAGCGGCTCGGCGTGGCGCCCGCCCGGGACGCGGGCACCACGGTCATCGACTACGCCCAGCCGAACGTGGCGAAGGAGATGCACGTCGGCCACCTGCGGTCGGCGGTCATCGGCGCCGCGGTGGTGGAGATCCTGGAGTTCATGGGCGAGAAGGTGGTCAGGCGCCACCACATCGGCGACTGGGGCACCCAGTTCGGCATGCTCGTCCAGTACCTGATCGAGCACCCGCACGAGCTGGACCGTGGCGCGGAGCACTCCCCCGAGAACGGTGCGAGCGGCGCGAGCACGGCGGGCGGGCCGGGCGGGGACGCGGGCGAGGCCGCCATGTCCAACCTGAACCGCCTCTACAAGGCGTCGCGCACCCTCTTCGACTCCGACGAGGAGTTCAAGGCCCGGGCCAGGGACCGGGTGGTGGCGCTCCAGGCGGGCGACCCGGAGACGCTGGCGCTGTGGCAGCGGTTCGTGGACGAGTCGAAGGTCTACTTCTACTCGGTCTTCGGCAAGCTCGACATGGAGATCCACGACGAGGACATCGTCGGCGAGTCCGGCTACAACCACATGCTGACGGAGACGTGCAGGCTGCTGGAGGAGAGCGGCGTCGCCGTGCGCTCCGAGGGCGCGCTGTGCGTGTTCTTCGACGACGTCAAGGGCCCGGATGGCAAGCAGGTCCCGCTGATCGTGCAGAAGTCCAACGGCGGCTTCGGCTACGCGGCGAGCGACCTGTCCGCGGTCCGGGACCGGGTCGGCAACCTGGGCGCGACGACCCTGCTCTACGTGGTCGACGTCCGGCAGTCCCTGCACTTCAGGATGGTCTTCGAGACGGCGCGCAGGGCGGGCTGGCTCGGCGACGACGTGCGGACGGTCCAGCTCGCCTTCGGCACGGTCCTCGGCAAGGACGGCAAGCCGTTCAAGACCCGCGAGGGCGAGACCGTGCGCCTGGAGGACCTGCTCGACGAGGCCGTCGAGCGTGCCACGGCCGTCGTCCGCGAGAAGGCGGAGAAGGCCGGGCTCGGCGAGCGGGAGATCGAGGAGAACGGCCGGTACGTGGGCATCGGCGCGGTCAAGTACGCCGACCTGTCGACGTCCGCGGTCCGCGACTACAAGTTCGACCTCGACCAGATGGTGTCGCTGAGCGGCGACACGTCCGTGTACCTGCAGTACGCGTACGCGCGGATCCAGTCCATCCTGCGCAGGGCCGAGGGGTCGGCGGCGCCCGTGCCGCACCCGGAGGTCGCGCTGGCGCCCGCGGAGCGCGCGCTCGGCCTGCACGCCGACCGGTTCGGCGAGACGCTCGCCGAGGTCGCGGAGAACTACGAGCCGCACAAGCTGGCCGCGTACCTCTACCAGCTGGCCTCCCTGTTCACCGCGTTCTACGACCAGTGCCCCGTGCTGAAGGCGGACACCCCCGAGCAGGTCGAGAACCGCCTCTTCCTGTGCGCGATCACCGCGCGCACGCTGGAGAAGGGCCTGGCGCTGCTGGGCATCAGGGCGCCCGAGCGGCTCTGAGCACCACCGGGGGGCGCGCCCCGCGCCGCGTGTCAGGGACCCGGCGGGCCCGCGTGCTGCCAGGTCTGGAGCAGCGCGCCGCCCGGCGCGGCGACCGGGGGCTGGTCCGTGAGGGAGAAGCCCGTGGCGCGGGCGACGGCGCGGCTCGCCGCGTTCTCCGCGACGATCCGCAGCAGGACCCGCTGCGCGCCGAGCGTCCCGTACGCGTACGCGACGGCCGGGCGCAGGGCGCGCGCGGCGAGGCCGCGGCCGCGGTGGCGCGGGCCGATGGCGTAGCCGGCCTCCACGGCGAGCGGGTAGTCGACCGCCGTGAACAGCAGCACCTCGCCGAGCGGCGCCCCGCCGTCCTCGGTCACCGCGAGCTGGAGCTTGCGCCCGGCTGCGCGTGATTCGGCGGCGCGTGCCAGGTAGGCGCGGGCCGCCGCCTCGTCGAACGGCGAGGCGAGCGGCGTGAACCTGGCGGTGTCCGGGTCGTCGAAGAGCGCGGTCATCGCCGGCACGTCGGCGGCCGCCCACTCCCGCAGCACCAGCCCCTCGCCCACCAGCCGCACACGGGTGCCGGGCCCGGGGAAGCGCGGGTGCGCCCCTGCGGCGGGCTCGGCCTCTCGACCTGTCACGGCGGGCTCCCTCCTGCGCACCCGCGCGTACGGGGTGCGTACGCGGCCGATCGTGCCACGGACCGCCGTGCGGTCAGCCCCGCAGGCGCCGCGCGACCTCCGTCGCCCAGTACGTGAGGATCATCCCCGCGCCCGCGCGCCTGATCCCGGTCAGGGTCTCCAGGATCGCCGCGTCCCGGTCGATCCAGCCCTTCTCCGCCGCCGCCTCGACCATCGCGTACTCGCCGGAGATCTGGTACGCGCACACCGGCACGTCCGACGCGTCGGCGACGCGCGCCAGGACGTCCAGGTACGGCAGGGCGGGCTTGACCATCACCATGTCGGCGCCCTCCGCCAGGTCGAGCGCCAGCTCCCGCAGGGACTCGCGGACGTTCGCCGGGTCCTGCTGGTACGTCTTGCGGTCGCCGCGCAGCGACGAGCCGACCGCCTCGCGGAACGGCCCGTAGAACGCGGACGAGTACTTCGCCGTGTACGCGAGGATCGCCACGTCCTGCCGGCCGATCGCGTCGAGCGCCCCGCGGACGACGCCGACCTGGCCGTCCATCATGCCGCTCGGCCCGACGACGTGAACGCCCGCCTCCGCCTGCACCCGCGCCATCTCCGCGTACCGCTCCAGCGTCGCGTCGTTGTCGACGCGGCCGTCGTCCGTCAGCACGCCGCAGTGGCCGTGGTCGGTGTACTCGTCGAGGCACAGGTCCGACATGACGAGCAGGTCGTCGCCCGTCTCCGAGCGCACCGCGCGGATCGCCTGCTGGAGGATCCCGTCGGGGTCGGTGCCCGCGGTGCCGACGGCGTCCTTCTTCGCGTCCTCCGGCACCCCGAACAGCATGATCCCTGAGACCCCCGACTCCGCGGCCTCCACCGCGGCCTTCCTGAGGGTGTCCAGGGTGTGCTGGACGACACCGGGCATCGCGGCGATCGGCACGGGCGCCTCCACGCCCTCGCGCACGAACGCGGGCAGGATCAGGTCCGCGGGGTCGAGGCGCGTCTCGGCGACCATCCGCCGCATGGCGGGCGTGGTGCGCAGCCGACGGGGGCGCGAGCCGGGGAACGAACCGTACACAGTCATGGAAGTCGCCTCGTGCGGAGTCGAGTCGGGTGGAGGCCCGGTGGCCGGGCCCGGGCGGCGTGGCGCGCCGCCCTCTCCACGCTACGCCCGCGCGGGCCCGGCCCTTACCGACGTGGCGTCGGCGCACGACGGCGGGAAGCGGGCCTCCTCACCGAACGCACCGAACGCACCGAACGCACCGAGCGGCGGACGCCGCCTGGCGGAGGCAGCGACACGAAGGGCGCGGCACGCTCCCGCGTCCCGCGCCCGCCGCCCTTGCGGGCCTGTGTCTGTCAGGTCGTGCGCCGCCGCCGCGCTCCCGGCCTGCGCTCGCTCGGCCGGGTGACCGGGTCGCCCGCGTCGAGCGCCGCCCTGCGCCGTGCGGCGCCGAACGCGGCGAGCGCCTCTGCGAGCTTGTGCACGGAGGGCTCGGGCGAGAGGACGTCCACGCGCAGCCCGTGCTCCTCCGCCGTCTTCGCGGTGGCGGGGCCGATACAGGCGATCACCGTCACGTTGTGCGGCTTGCCCGCGATGCCGACAAGGTTGCGGACCGTGGAGGACGACGTGAACAGCACCGCGTCGAACCCACCGCCCTTGATCGCCTCGCGGGTCTCGGCCGGCGGCGGCGAGGCGCGCACCGTGCGGTACGCGGTGACGTCGTCGACCTCCCAGCCCAGTTCGATGAGGCCGGCGACCAGGGTCTCCGTCGCGATGTCGGCGCGCGGCAGGAACACCCGGTCGATCGGGTCGAAGACCGGGTCGTACGGCGGCCAGTCCTCCAGCAGCCCCGCGGCCGACTGCTCGCCGCTCGGCACCAGGTCGGGCTTGACGCCGAAGTCCACCAGGGAGGCGGCCGTGGCCTCGCCGACCGCGGCGACCTTGATCCCGGCGAAGGCGCGGGCGTCGAGCCCGTACTCCTCGAACTTCTCCCGCACGGCCTTGACGGCGTTGACCGACGTGAAGGCGATCCACTCGTAGCGCCCGGTGACGAGGCCCTTGACCGCGCGCTCCATCTGCTGCGGGGTGCGCGGCGGCTCCACGGCGATGGTCGGCACCTCGTGCGGCACCGCGCCGTACGACCTGAGCTGGTCGGACAGCGAGGCCGCCTGCTCCTTGGTGCGCGGCACGAGCACCTTCCAGCCGAACAGCGGCTTGGACTCGAACCAGGCGAGCTGGTCGCGCTGCGCCGCCGCGCTGCGCTCCCCGACGACGGCTATGACGGGCTGGTGCCCGTCGGGCGACGGCAGCACCTTGGCCTGCTTGAGGGTGCCCGCGATGGTGCCGAGGGTCGCCGTCCAGGTGCGCTGGCGGGTGGTGGTGCCCGCGACGGTTACGGTCATCGGGGTGTCGGGCTTGCGGCCCGCGGCGACGAGTTCGCCGGCCGCCGCCGCGACCGTGTCGAGGGTCGTGGAGACGACGGCCGTGCCGTCGCTCGCGCCGACCTCGCTCCAGCACCGCTCGCTCGCGGTGCGCGCGTCGACGAACCGCACGTCGGTGCCCTCGGGGTCGCGCAGCGGAACGCCCGCGTAGGCGGGCACCCCGACCGCCGCCGCGATGCCCGGCACGACCTCGAAGCGGATGCCGGCGGAGGCGCAGGCGAGCATCTCGCGGCCCGCGTCGCCGTCGAGCCCCGGGTCGCCCGAGACCGCACGGACGACCCGCTTGCCGCCCCGCGCGGCCTCCATGACAAGATTGGCGGCATCCCTGATCGCGGGGATACCGGCGGCTGTTGACGCGTCATCGACGACCGTCAGGGTCGGCGTGCTCACACTGTCGCGGGCATGCGCGCGTACGACGTCGAGCACCTCGGGCTCGGCGATCAGTACGTCGGCCCCCGCGAGCGCCTCCACGGCGCGCAGAGTCAGCAAACCCGGGTCACCGGGTCCGGCACCGAGGAAGGTGACGAACCCCGATGCGGAGTGGGCCGGAAGGTCAGTGGTGGTGGGGCTCAAAGTGCTCGCTCCCCCATAAGACCGGCCGCACCCTTGGCCAGCATCTCGGACGCGAGTTCGCGCCCGAGCGCGACGGCGTGCTGGTGCGACGCGGGTACGGGACCGGTGGTGGACAGCTGCACCAGCGTCGAGCCGTCGGCGGTGCCGACGACGCCACGCAGGCGCATTTCGTTGACAATCTGCCCGTCGGCCAGCAGGTCGGCGAGGGCTCCCACGGGAGCGCTGCAGCCGGCCTCCAGGGCGGCGAGCAGGGACCGCTCGGCGGTCACGGCGGCCCGGGTGCCCGGGTCGTCGAGCTCGGCGAGCAAGGCGGCGAGGTCTCCGTTGACCGCGGCGCACTCTACAGCGAGCGCCCCCTGGCCGGGAGCGGGCAGGACGGTGTCGGCCGACAGGGTGTCGGTCACCTCGCCGCTCCTGCCGAGGCGGTTCAGGCCCGCGGCGGCGAGCACGACGGCGTCGAGCTCCCCCTCGCGGACGTACCCGATCCGGGTGTCGATGTTCCCCCGGACCGGCACGATCTGTATGCCGCGGCCGCGGCCGCGCGCGTGCGCGAGGAGCTGCGCGGAGCGGCGCGCGGAGCCGGTGCCCACGCGGGCTCCGTCCGGCAGCCGCGCCAGGGTCAGCCCGTCGCGGGCGACGAGCACGTCGCGCGGGTCCTCGCGGCGCGGCACCGCCGCGAGCACGAGCCCGTCGGGCTGCGCCGTCGGCAGGTCCTTCAGCGAGTGCACGGCGATGTCGATCTCACCGCGCAGCAACGCGTCGCGCAGCGCGGTGACGAAGACGCCGGTGCCGCCGATCTGCGCGAGGTGCGCCCGCGAGGTGTCGCCGTACGTGGTGATCTCGACCAGCTCGACGGCGCGGCCCGCGCGCGCGGCGACGGCGTCGGCGACGAGGCGGGACTGCGTCGTCGCGAGGGCGCTGCGCCGGGTGCCGAGCCGCAGCGGCGCTGCGCCGGGGCCCGCCGGTGTCCTGGGTGCCGCCGCGGCCGTCATGCCTGGCCTCTGTCGGCGCGGCTGACGGCGGCGACCGTCTGCGGGTCGAGGTCGAAGAGTTCGCGCAGCGCGTCCGCGTACCCGGCGCCGCCCGGCTCGGCGGCGAGCTGCTTGACCCGCACGGTCGGCGCGTGAAGGAGCTTGTCGACGACGCGCCGCACGGTGCGGGTGATCTCCTCGCGCTCCTTGTCGTCGAGCCCCGGCAGGCGGCTGTCGAGGCGGGCGATCTCGCCCGCGACCACGTCGGCGGCCATGGCGCGCAGCGCGACGACGGTCGGGGTGATGTGCGCGGCGCGCTGGGCGGCGCCGAACGCGGCGACCTCCTCGGACACGATCGCGCGCACCTGGTCGACGTCGGCGGCCATCGGCGCGTCGGCGGACGCCTCCGCGAGGGTCTCGATGTCGGCGAAGGCGACGCCGTCGACGCGGTGCGCCTCGGCGTCGATGTCGCGCGGCATGGCGAGGTCGAGCAGGGCGAGGCGGGTTCCCCGCGGCCGGCCCGCGGCGGCCGCGCGGACCGCGTCGCCGGTCAGGACGAGGCCGGTGGCGCCCGTGCAGGAGACGGCGATGTCGGCGCCCGCGAGCTCGCCCGGCACGGCGGACATCTCGACGGCGCGGGCGCGCACACCGGTGGAGCCGGGCTGCGTGAGGATCTCCGCGAGGCGCTCGGCGCGCGCGGTGGTGCGGTTGGCGATGACGATCTCGGCGACGCCCGCGCGGGCGAGGGTCGCGGCGGCGAGGGACGACATGGAGCCCGCGCCGATCACCAGGGCCCGCTTCCCGGCCGCCCACGCGTTTACGCCGTCGGCGCCGGCGAGCTGCTGGAGTCCGAAGGTGACGAGGGACTGTCCCGCGCGGTCGATGCCGGTCTCGCTGTGGGCGCGCTTGCCGACCCGCAGGGCCTGCTGGAACAGGTCGTTGAGCAGGCGGCCCGCGGTGTGCAGGTCCTGGCCGAGGGCGAGGGCGTCCTTGATCTGGCCGAGGATCTGCCCCTCCCCTATGACCATCGAGTCGAGGCCGCAGGCCACCGAGAGCAGGTGGTGGACGGCCCGGTCCTCGTAGTGGACGTAGAGGTACGGGGTGAGCTCGTCGAGCCCGACGCCGCTGTGCAGGGCGAGCAGGGTGGAGAGCTCGGCGACGCCCGCGTGGAACTTGTCGACGTCGGCGTACAGCTCGATGCGGTTGCAGGTGGCGAGCACGGCGGCCTCGGTGGCGGGTTCCGCGGCGAGGGTGTCCTGCAGGAGCTTGACCTGCGCGTCGGCGGGGAGCGAGGCGCGCTCCAGCACGCTGACGGGTGCGCTGCGGTGGCTCAGGCCCACGACCAGGAGGCTCATGCCGGCATCACCGCGGGCAGTTCGTCGTCGGGGCCCTTGTGGTCGCGGCGGCCTGCGGGCGCCGGGGCGGCGGCCCCGCCGTCGTCGGCTGCGGCGGGGGCCGCGCCGTCCTGCGCGACGGTCGTCGGCGGTGGCGGCGGCACCTCGGGCACGTCCTCGCCCGCCTTGCGCTGCTCGTGGAAGGCGAGGATCTGGAGTTCGATGGAGAGGTCGACCTTGCGCACATCGACCCCGTCGGGGACGGTCAGCACGGTCGGCGCGAAGTTGAGGATCGAGGTGACCCCGGCGGCCACGAGGCGGTCGCACACCTGCTGGGCGGCGCCCGCCGGGGTGGCGATGACGCCGATGGAGACCCCGTTGTCCCGGACGATCGCCTCCAGCTGGTCGGAGTGGCGGACCGGGATGCCGGCGACGGGCTTGCCCGCCATCGCGGGGTCGGCGTCTATCAGCGCCGCGACGCGGAAGCCCCGGGAGGCGAACCCGCCGTAGTTGGCGAGCGCGGCGCCGAGGTTGCCGATACCGACGATGACGACGGGCCAGTCCTGGGTGAGGCCCAGCTCGCGGGAGATCTGGTAGACGAGGTACTCGACGTCGTAGCCGACACCGCGGGTGCCGTACGAGCCGAGGTACGAGAAGTCCTTGCGCAGCTTCGCCGAGTTGACGCCCGCCGCCGCCGCCAGCTCCTCGGAGGAGACCGTGGGCACCGAGCGCTCGGAGAGGCCGGTGAGGGCCCGCAGGTACAGCGGGAGCCTGGCGACGGTGGCCTCGGGAATGCCTCGGCTGCGAGTCGCCGGTCGGTGCGTTCGGCCAGTTGCCACGGTGCTCCTGCGGGATGAGCGGGGTTGCAGGCGGTCGTGCGTTTCGTGGCCGCCCCGTCGCATGCAGGCTATGTCTTTGTGAACGCGTGCACAAAGATGGTGTCCGCTTTGTCCGACCAAAGTGACCGGGGTCACGCGCTCGGATCGCGCTGCGCCGGAACCAACCACCAGGTCAGGCCGTTGCATCAGGCCAGGGCGCACGTCGGCACACACCTCTCACCCTCACGCCCCCGTCGAGAACACCGGCAAAGCGCCCACGATCGTAACCGCCTTTCCCCTGGGCCACGTCCGCGCGCGAGGGCGCTCAGCGGGCCAGTTCGCGCCGCAGCCGCGCCTCGTCCACCCGCCAGAAGGTGTGCTGCTCACCGTCGACGAGAACCACCGGGATCTGCTCCCAGTACGCGTCACGCAGCGCCTCGTCCCCGGTGATGTCCTTCTCCTCGAAGGCGGCGCCCGTCTCGGCGCACACCTTCTCCACCACCGCGCGGGCGTCGTCGCACAGGTGGCAGCCGGGTTTCGCGATCAGTGTGACCCGGTGCGCACCCCCGGGCCCGCGCTCCGGGGCCGCGCCCTTCGCTTCCTTCTTCGTACGCCGCAGCAGAGGGGTCATGGGTGCCATTGTCCGCCCGCGCGCCCGCCCCCGAGCCCCACCCGCGCCACCCCGCGGGGCGGGCGCGGTGTGCGGATCAACACATCGGTGGGCCAGTGTTCATGCCAGGGGCGCCCCCGAGCGCCGGGAACACCCAACGGACTTGGCTATGCTCGCCACATGGCCGCACTGGGATGGCTCACTCCGCGCAGGCGCTCCGCGACAGCCAGGAGCGTCCTTGCGGGCGAGGCCGCAGCCGAGGCAGCGCGCAGGTCGAGCGCCGACGCGGCGCTCGCGGAGGAAGCGGGGCAGGCGGACGGCGCGCACCCGGAGCCCGCCGAGCAGCTCCCCGACTTCCCGGTCTTCGGCGACGAGCGCGCCGCCGCCTTCTTCGACCTCGACAACACCGTCATGCAGGGCGCCGCGATCTACCACCTCAGCAAGGGCCTGTACAAGCGGAAGTTCTTCCAGCGCCGCGAGCTGGCCCGCTTCGCCTGGCAGCAGGCGTGGTTCAGGCTCGCGGGCGTCGAGGACCCCGACCACATGCAGGACGTGCGGGACTCCGCGCTCTCCATCGTCAAGGGGCACCGCGTCGCCGAGCTGATGTCGATCAGCGACGAGATCTACGACGAGTACATGGCCGGCCGCATCTGGGCCGGCACCCGCGCGCTCGCCCAGGCCCACCTCGACGCGGGCCAGCAGGTCTGGCTGGTGACCGCGGCGCCCGTGGAGACCGCGACGATCATCGCCCGCAGGCTCGGCCTGACCGGCGCGCTCGGCACGGTCGCCGAGTCCGTGGACGGCGTCTACACCGGCCGCCTGGTCGGCGAGCCGCTGCACGGCCCCGCGAAGGCCGAGGCCGTACGGGCGCTCGCCGCGGCCGAGGGCTTCGACCTCGCGCGCTGCGCCGCCTACAGCGACTCGCACAACGACATCCCGATGCTGTCGCTCGTCGGCCACCCGCACGCGATCAACCCCGACGCCAAGCTCCGCAGGCACGCGCGCGAACGCGGCTGGCGGCTGCGGGACTACCGCACGGGCCGCAAGGCGGCGAAGGTCGGCATCCCCGCGGCAGCGGGCGTCGGGGCGCTCGCCGGCGGCACGGCGGCCGCGGTCGCGCTGCACCGCAGGCGCCGCTGACCCCGCGTGGCCGGCGCCCGGGCCGGCGCGCGGCCGGATTCGTACGCCGGGCGGCTGCGCTGCGTGACCTCCGTACGGCCGGGCCGTCACGGGGCGTACGGCCACGGTCCGTACCCGCCGCGAGCGCGCCGCGCGGCGCGTGACACGGCCGCGGTCACAGAATCCGCACCTCTCCTGTGCCGAGGGTCACACCACTCGTGCGAATATCGGCGGTCTGTCCGATTCGCCGCGCCTCCAGGGCCCCCTCAGCACCACCACAGTGATCAGATCCTGTCGCCATACGATCAACAAGCGGTCACCATCCGCTATCCGAACCATCGGCGAGCCATCACCGAAGCGACGTAATCGATGATTTGAGCAACTCGGTGTAGCACGGCCTGTACGAAGCGTTATTCTCCTCAGACGCACATCGGACCCCTCCCACCGCGACAGCGGGTGAGAGGTCCCGCACTGCACGTGATGGAAGCTCTGCCTCTGGGAGACCCGTGTACTCACACGTCGGGGTTGACGCCTCGGGCCTGGCTACGCTGCGCGCAACGGTCCTCGACCACTTGCGCGGTCTTGTCCCCACCGCGTACGCCGTACCCGCACTCGCCGCACCGGCCCCTGCCGTGAGCGGCCCGATCGGACCCTGCTACGCCCTGGCGAGCGGCGGCGCCGCGGTCGGCAGAAGGAGCGGCCGCGCCCGCGCCGCCGCCGGCCAGGCCACCGCCCGCCGCCCCACCGCCGACAGCGACAGCGCGCGCATGATGGAGCTCGTCGAGCGCGCCCAGGCGGGCGAGGCCGACGCCTTCGGCAAGCTGTACGACCAGTACAGCGACACGGTCTACCGCTACATCTACTACCGGGTGGGCGGCCGGGCCACCGCCGAGGACCTCACCAGCGAGACCTTCCTGCGCGCCCTGCGCCGGATCTCCACCTTCACCTACCAGGGCCGCGACTTCGGCGCGTGGCTCGTCACCATCGCCCGCAACCTGGTCGCCGACCACTTCAAGTCGAGCAGATTCCGCCTTGAGGTCACCACCGGCGAGATGCTCGACGCGAACGAGGTCGAGCGCAGCCCCGAGGACTCCGTCCTGGAGTCCCTGTCCAACGCGGCGCTCCTCGAAGCCGTCCGCAAGCTCAACCCGCAGCAGCAGGAGTGCGTCACGCTCCGGTTCCTGCAGGGCCTCTCGGTCGCCGAGACCGCCCGCGTCATGGGCAAGAACGAGGGCGCGATCAAGACCCTCCAGTACCGCGCCGTACGGACACTCGCCAGGCTGCTGCCCGACGACGCCCGCTGACCCCGCCCCCGACGCCGCCCGGGCCCACCGGGCGGCGCCCGCCGCACCCCCACGGCAGAACAGTCCTCAACCCCCTTTTCATCACGCTGTGTTGACAGCGTGGTCACGCTGCGGTCCGAACACTTTCCGCGCGTAACCGAAGTGCCGCGCCGCTCGTTGTGCGGGATGCAGGCTCCCTGTGACCCCCGCGCACGCGGGCCGATCCTCACCGGACCCCCAGGGGAGTCGACCGTCATGACGAGAGGAGGTGCCGCCAGTGATCGCGAACGTCTCGGCACACCGGCGGGCGAACGCCTTCGCCCAGGCCCTGGAAGACAGGACCGACCGGGGCTCGGCGACGGCGCAGTCGGCCGAGCCGGCCGCCGAACCGACCGAAACAGCCGACCAGAGGCGGCTGTTGGGCCTGGTGAGCGGTCTCGGCGAACTGCCGAAACCCACGCTGGACCCCGAGGTCAAGGTGGTGCAGCGAGCCCAGCTCGTGGCCGCCATGGAGGCCATGCTTCAGGAAGGCACCGCAGGCCAGGGCTCCCCGGGCCCTACGGTGCCGGAGCAGCGCACGTCGCGGGGCGCCCACCGGGCGTCCCCCCTCGGGCGGCTGCGGCCGAGGTCCCGCTGGTCGAAGAGTCTCGCAGCGGGCGGCCTCACGGTCGGTGTGGCGGCGGGCGCCTTCAGCGGAGTCGCCGCTGCCAGCTCGGACGCACTGCCCGGTGATTCGCTCTACGGCCTCAAGCGCGGGATGGAGGACATCAGGCTCGACCTGGCGGACAACGACTCCGCGCGCGGCGGCCTCTACCTCGACCACGCCTCCGCGCGGCTGACCGAGGCGCGAAGACTCATGGAGCGCGGCCGCAGCGGACACCTCGACCACGAGTCGCTCAACGAGATCCGCCGCACCCTGACCGGGATGCGGAACGACGCGTCGGAGGGCCACCGCCTCCTGCACGCCGCGTACCAGAGGGACGGCTCGCTCGCGCCGATGGCGACCCTGTCGTCGTTCGCCGCCTCCCACCGGCAGGCGTGGGACGGGCTGCGCGGCCGGCTGCCCGTCCAGCTCACCGACGTCGGCGACCAGGTCAACTCGGTCTTCGTCGCCATAGACGAGGACGTCGCCCCGCTCAAGTCCCGGCTCCAGCCGCCCCAGGGCGGGCAGTCGGGCGCCTCGGCGCCCAGCGCCCAGGACGCGACTCCCGGCACGGGCAAGCACCGCAAGCCCTCGTCCGCCACCCCGAGCTCGGACGAGAGCAGCGGCAAGCACGGTTCCGCGGGCCACGGCTCGCCCTCCCCGTCCAAGGGCGACGGCGGGCTCATCGGCGGCGCCCACGACGGCGGCCTGATCGGCGGCGCGGCCGGCGGCCTCGTCGACCCGCCGTCCGCCGGCGCGTCCGACCCGGCGTCCCCGCCGCAGGACCAGGGCCAGGACGACCCCGCGCCCGACGTCACGCTCCCGCCGCTGCTGCCCGGCCTCCTGCCTGGCCTCGGCATCCAGGGGCACGACGCCGACCAGGGACAGTAGCCGACGCCGTACGAAGCGGGGAGGGGGTCCCCTGACCGGGGACCCCCTCCTCGCCGTCCTGTCCCCGCGGCCCTCGCGCGGCCGCGCTCCCCGTCAGAAGAAGACCGACCTGCGCTGCACCAGCAGCTTGTACAGGGTGTGCTGGATCTGCTCCCGCACCTGGTCTGTCAGGTTGAACATCAGCATCGGGTCCTCCGCCGCCTCCGGCGGATGGCCGTCCGTCGCGATCGGCGCCCCGAACTGGATCGTCCACTTCGTCGGCAGCGGCACCGCGCCGAGCGGCCCCAGCCAGGGGAAGGTCGGCGTCAGCGGGAAGTACGGGATCCCCAGCAGCCGCGCCAGTGTCTTCGCGTTCCCCAGCATCGGGTAGATCTCCTCCGCGCCCACGATCGAGCACGGCACGATCGGCACGCCCGTGCGCAGCGCCGTCGACACGAAGCCGCCCCGGCCGAAGCGCTGGAGCTTGTACCGCTCGCCGAACGGCTTCCCGAGCCCCTTGAAGCCCTCGGGCATCACCCCGACGACCTCGCCCCGCCCGAGCAGCTCCGCCGCGTCCTCGGTGCACGCCAGCGTGTGGCCGGCCTTGCGGGCCAGCTCGTTGACGACGGGGAGCATGAAGACCAGGTCGGCGGCGAGCAGCCGCAGATGCCTGCCCGCCGGGTGGTGGTCGTGCACGGCGACCTGCATCATCAGCCCGTCGAGCGGCAGGGTGCCCGAGTGGTTCGCCACCACCAGCGCGCCGCCCTCGGCGGGGATGTTCTCGACGCCCTTGACCTCGACCCGGAAGTACTTCTCGTACACGGGCCTGATCAGGGACATCAGGACCTGCTCGGTGAGCTCCTCGTCGTAGCCGAAGTCGTCGACCTCGTACTCGCCCGTCACCCGGCGCCGCAGAAAGGCGAGGCCGCTCGCCAGGCGCTCCTCCCAGCCGGGGCGGCCCGCCGGGTCTCCGGGCTCCTGCGTGCCGCCGGGGGCGCCCGCGCCGCCGGAGCCGTGGTTGCCGTCGCCGGGGCCGCCCGCGCTGTCCGCGCCCGCCGCGCCGCCGAAGCCCGGCTCCTGGCCCGGCTCGGGGACCGGCCGCAGCGGCGGGCGGTCGGCGCCCGGCTGCCGCTCGTGGCCGCCGCGGCCCGCGCTCCGCCCGCGCGGCCGCCTGCCGCCGCCCTCGCCGAAGGGGATCACCTTGGCATCGGCCATGTCAGTCGCGCTCCTCGCCCGCTTCCGCACCGGGCGCCTGCCCGGTTCCGCCGTACTCCACCACGTCCGCGAGGCGTTCACCGGCGAACCGCGCCGCGCGCAGCGCCCCGGCGGACAGCCGGTCCACGGCCGCGCCCACCGCCTCGGGCGGCAGCAGCCCGGCGCCGCGGCCCGCGGCGAACGCGTCGAACGCCGCCGCCGTCGTGTACGCGGGCGTGAACCCGAGCGCCTCGCGCAGCCGGTCCGTGCTGACGACCCTGCCGTGCGTCAGCAGCCGGATCTGCTCCGGCGCGAAGTCCGTCATCCCCGCCGTGCGCAGCGCGCTGCCCATCCAGGTCACCGCGGGCAGCAGCACGGGGACCGTGGGCCTGCCGAGGCGCCGCGCGCACTGCGAGAGCAGCAGCACCCCGTCGCCCGCCACATTGAACGTGCCGCTGCCGAGGGCGCCGCTGCGCTCCTCGTCGGCGACGAGCAGCAGGACGCCGAGCACGTCGTCCTCGTGCACGAACTGGAGTCTGGGGTCGTACCCGAAGACCGTGGGCAGCACCGGCAGCGAGAAGTACTCGCCGAGCGGGGTGTCGGCGGTCGGGCCGAGGATGTTCGCGAACCGCAGCACCGAGACCGCGACGTCGGGGCGGCGGCGCGCGAAGCCGCGCACATACCCCTCGACCTCCACCGCGTCCTTCGCGAAGCCGCCGGACGGCAGGGACTTCGGCGGGGTCGACTCGGTGAAGACCGCCGGGTCGCGCGGCGCGGCGCCGTACACGCTCGTACTGGACTTCACGACGAGGCGCCGCACGGCGGGGGACTTCTGGCAGGCACCGAGCAGCTGCATGGTGCCGATGACGTTGCTCTCCTTGACGGAGGCGCGGCTGCCCCCGGCCAGGGGTGTGCCCGTCACGTCCATGTGGACGACGGTGTCGGCCCGGTGCTCGGCGAGGACCCGCGCTATCGCGGGCCTGCGGATGTCGGCGCGGACGAACACCGCGCCGTCGAGGGCGTGCGCGGGGTCGACCGCGTCGACCGCGACCACCCGCTCCACGCCCGGCTCGCGCACCAGGCGCCGTACGAGACGGCCCCCGAGCTGCCGGGCCGCGCCGGTGACGAGCACCACTCTGCCCACGGACACCGCCTTCCCTCACGGGCCCGACGCCGCGCGGACCGGCCGGTCCGCGCGGGCACAGGGCTCAGGACATGCAACATGGCGGCCCCTCCACCGAATCCGGTGGAAGGGACCGCCACGGCGTACAGCGTGTCAGGACCGCCCCCGCGGGTGCGGGGGGCCCGCTCACTTCTTGTTGCGGCGCTGAACGCGCGTGCGCTTGAGCAGCTTGCGGTGCTTCTTCTTGGCCATCCGCTTGCGCCGCTTCTTGATTACAGAGCCCACGACTACCCTCGCTCACTTCTTCTCACTCGGTGCGGGGCGTCTGGGCCCACACGACCTACGTCGGGCCAGCCTACCCGCCACCGCGTGACGGACGTAATCCGAGGGGATCGAGGGGCTACCGACTGCTTCCGTCAGGCAGTTTCCACCCCCACATAGGACTCGCGGAGGTACTCGTGAACCGCCTGCTCCGGCACCCGGAAGGACCTGCCCACCCGGATCGCCGGCAGATGACCGCTGTGCACCAAGCGGTACACGGTCATCTTCGACACTCGCATCACCGAGGCGACTTCCGCCACGGTAAGGAACTTGACCTCGTTGAGAGGCTTCTCGCCTGAAGCAGCCATGACCCACCTGCACCTTCCGCACTGCAACGGCCCCCGGCTTCCCCTCCGGTGACTCTTCGTCGCTGTGCGCTCACTACCAGGGTAGGGGCGGGTGGTACGAGTGGGGAAGAGGAGCACCTCCCCCCTGCTTACCGGTACAGATGCGCTCGATTGAGTACATACCGCACCAGCGGGCGGTAGTAGGCGGAGCGCGCGCCGTCGTCCAGCGGCACCGCGAGGGAGACCCGCCCCTCCGCTTCGCCGACGAAGACGGCCGGGTCGTCGGTGTCCGCGAGACCGATCGCCTCGACACCGAGCTGACCTGCGCCGCAGACCCATCCGTGGTCCCCCACCACCAGCTCGGGCAGGGGCCCGCCGGACGCCGCGGCGGCATCGAGGGCGACCCGTACGGGCAGCGGGGAGTGCGAGTGTGCGCCGGTCTCACTCCCGGCGCACCGCGCTCCGGGTTCACGCACCAACGCCACGCCCCGCACGTAGTCCAGACGGTGCGTGCGTAGGCCGAACCGGGTCGCTATGTCGACACTTCTGCCCTGCGCCGGCATGAGGACATCACATCCAGCCGTCGACAAGGCGTCTGCGAGCTCGCCGTAGAACCCCAGCAGCCGGTGCGGATGGCCCGTCCCGAACAGCACGGCGGCCCCACGCGCCACGGCGACCGCGAGCCGCCGCGCCAGCGCGTCCAGCGCCGCCAACGTCCGCTCGGGGTCGATCACATCGGGCCCCGTCACCTGCCCCGGGTCGGCCGAGACCCCGCACCGCCGGGCCATCAGCCGCAGCAGGTCGCCCTCCTGCCAGCCCCGCTCGGACGCGAGCCCCAGCGTGACCCGCGGATCCCCCGCCGCGAACAGCCGGTACGCCCGCAGGCTCGCCTCCCGCGAGGTGGCCACGGGCCCGGCAAGCCGGGCCGCCAGCAGATGCGCACGCAGCGCCCCGGTAGTCAGCACCCGCCCGATGCTTCCGCACCACGCCGCCCCCCGCCCGGATTCCCCCACATCCCCCACGGTTGGCCTAACACACGCCAGTACGAACGCTACGCCTCCCCACCCGGGCCCAGCGCACGGCGGCGGTCCGCCAGTACCGGGATGGAGGCGATCTTCTCGGCGCTCAGGTCACCCCAGACAAGACCCCGTGGACGGCGCCGGTTGCCGCACTCGATGACCTCGTCGGGCGTGACGATGTAGTCCACCGAGAAATCGTGCTCGGTCTCCGGGATGTCCTCGTCGACCACCTGGAGGCCGTGGACCGGCGCGACGATCACCGTCCGCCCGGTCACGAGACCCGCCTCGATCAGGAGGGCGACTTCGAGGTCGGAGTAGCCCGCGCCCTTCCCGATGCGGGCGCCCGCCCGGTTCACGGCGACACTGCCGCACACCACCACGTCGACCGGGCGCATGGACTCGACCCCGAGCCGACGTGCGACCCGCGCCGCGCCCTTCTTCTCCGCGGCCTCCTCTGCGGACACGGTGAGCGTTCGCGGGTCGAGTTCGTAGAACGGCTCGCGGCCCGCCATCCTCGGCACCGCCATGTACAGGCACTTGCCGTCCTCCAGCGCACGGACACGCACCGGCAGCTGCGCCCAGTCCGGGTTGGCCTTCACCGTCCCCGCGCGCTGCCACATGTCCAGTTCGGCCAGCCGCTCCGCGGTCCGCTCATTGCCGTGGAAACCGGGGATCTTGCCGTACGAGTCGCCCGGAGCACCGCCGCCGTCGATGAGCCGACGCCATGCCCGCTCACGAACCGCCTGCTTGGCCCGGTCGATGTCGCTCACGTACCCACCCGTCTCAGATCGCGGCCATCAGGGCAAGCAGACGGTCGTTGATGTCCTGCGCCCACGGCTCCCCACGCCACCGCCGAAGCTCCCGACCGGCCAAGGGGGCGTCAGGGCAGGAGGCCCCGCAGGGGAAAGGCCGCGGTGCGGGTGGCTCTGATGGCCTGGTCGAGGCGGTTGGCGGGGTCGTAGCCCGACTCCCACGGCTGCCAGGTGGGCGTGCGGCCGTCCGTCATGCGGCCCGGGCCCAACTGTCGCGTGCGTGCGTAGACTTCGTCGCGCCACGAGGACGGGAGTACCGACTCGGGGTCGACCGGGCGGTGCGCCGCGATGCCCACCAGATGCGTCCACGAGCGCGGCACCACGTCCACCACCGCGTACCCGCCGCCGCCGAGCGCCAGCCACCTGCCGCCCTCCGCGTACTCGTGCGCCAGGTCGTGGCAGGCCGACTGGGCGGCGCGCTGCGCGTCGAGCGACACCGCGAGGTGCGCGAGCGGGTCCTCGAAGTGGGTGTCGGCGCCGTGCTGCGACACCAGGACCTGCGGCCTGAACTCCGCGAGCAGTTCGGGCACCACCGCGTGGAACGCCCGCAGCCACCCCGCGTCGCCGGTGCCCGCGGGCAGCGCCACATTGACCGCGCTGCCCTCGCCCGCGCCGAAGCCCGTCTCCTCCGGCCAGCCCGTCTGCGGGAACAGCGTCCTCGGGTGCTCGTGCAGCGAGACCGTCAGCACCCGCGGGTCCTCCCAGAACACCGCCTGGACGCCGTCCCCGTGGTGCACGTCCGTGTCGACGTACGCGACCCGCTCGGCCCCCAGCTCCAGCATCCGCGCGATCGCAAGCGCCGCGTCGTTGTACACGCAGAACCCGGACGCCTCGCCCGGCATCGCGTGGTGCAGCCCGCCGGTGAAGTTCACCGCGTGGTCGCTCGCGCCCTCCCAGACCGCCTCGGCGGCCGCCACCGAGAGCCCGGCGATCAGCGCCGACGCCTCGTGCATCCCGGCGAACGCCGGGTCGTCGACCGTACCGAGCCCGTACGCGGGGTCCGCGGAGCGCGGGTCGGCCGACGCGGCCCGCACCGCGTCCACATAGTCCTGCCGGTGCACAAGACCCAGCGTCGAGTCGCCCGCCGGGGGCGCGGCCCGCACGTCGACCGCGCCGTCGAGCCCGTACGCCCGCACCAGCCCCATGGTCAGCGCGAGCCGCACCGGGTCCATCGGGTGCGAGGCGCTGAACCTGTATCCCGTGACCGCCTCATCCCACATCAGCAGTGCGCGGCCGCTCTTGCCCGTCATGCCCGCCACCGTATCCGCCACCCGCCCACCCGAACGAGCGCGCGTACACGAGCGTGACCAGGACCATCCCCAGCGGCACGAGCATCGCCCCCCGGTAGTTCCACGCATCGCCCAACGCGCCCACCAGCGGCGCACCGATCAGAAATCCGACATAGTTGAAGATGTTGACGCGCGCCACGGCCGCCTCGCTCGCCCCGGGGAACAGCCGGCCTGCCGCCGCGAAACACTGCGGCACCAGCACGCAGAGACCGAAGCCGAGCAGCGTGAAGCCGACAATGCCGATCCACGCGCCGGGCGCCGCCACCACCACCGCGAAGCCGCCTGCCGCGAGCAGCGACCCGCACCGCACCACCGCCACGGGCCCGAACCGCCGCACCCCGAAGTCCCCGAGCGCCCGCCCCAGCAGCGTCGTCACCATGTACGCGTTGTACGGCACGGTCGCGAGCTCCGCCGAACTGCCCAGCGTGTCCTGGAGGTACTTCGCCGACCAGTTGGAGACCGTCGAGTCACCGATGTAGGCGAACGCCATCACCAGGCACAGCGGCAGCAGCGCCCGGAACACCACACCGGACGCGCCGCCGCCCCCGTCCACCGCACCGGGCACGGCCGCCGCGTCCATGTCCACGTACCACCTGCTGCCGACGAGCGCCGCGGGCAGCAGCACCGCGACCGCCGGCAGGTACGAGACGAAGAGGCCCAGGTCCCAGTGCGCACCGACCCAGGCGAGCGACGCCCCGACGATCCCGCCGAGGCTGTAAGCGGCGTGGAAGCCGAGCATGATGCTGCGCCCGTACCTCCGCTGGAGACTGACGCCCAGCATGTTCATCGACGCGTCGAGCCCGCCGACCGCAAGCCCGAACGCCCCCAGCGCCACCGCCACCTGCCACAGCGCACGGCCCGCGCCGACCCCGAGCAGAGCGAGCAGCACCATCGGCTGGAGCCACCGCAGCAGCAGCGCGGGCCGCACCCGGGCCACGACCTGCTCGGTCAGCACGCTGCCGACGCCCGCGAGCACCGGCACCGCGACCAGGAACGCGGGCAGCAGCGCGTCGGAGATCCCGTAGCGGTCCTGGATCCCCGGGATACGGGTCACCAGCAGAGCGAACGCGGCACCCTGCGCGAAGAAGCTCACACCGAGCGATATCCGGCCCCGCCGCAGCCGCGCATCCGTCATGCCGCGACACACTAGAGCGCTTGGCTACCGATGGGTAGAGCGAGTGCGGCGGCAATCCGCCGCCGTTACGCCGCTGTTCCTGCGCCTGTGCCTGGGCCGCTACGCGAGCAGCGCGGGCAGGTCCGCCATCACGGAGAACCAGCCATCGGCCCCCGCGAGCCGCTCCTCGGGGGTCATCGCCGTGAACCCGTACACGTCCATCCCCGCGGCCCGGGCCGCCGCGACCCCCAGCGGGCTGTCCTCGACCACCGCGCACCGCGCGGGCTCCACGCCCATGCGGCGCGCCGCATACAGGAACAGGTCGGGCGCCGGCTTCCCGCGCCCCACGTCCTGCGCGCTGAACACGACCTCTTCGGGGAACCACCGGTCGAGCCCCGTCGTGCGGTGGCCTACCCGGATACGCTCGTGATGGCCCGACGAGGCGACGCAGTACGCGGCCCCCGCCACGCGCAGCCCCGCGAGCACTTCCTCCACCCCGTCCACCGGCTTCAGTTCACGCTCGAACGCCCCGAACACCCGCGTGTGAAGAGTGTCGTCGAAGTCGTCGGGCAGCTTGCGCCCGGTGCGCTCAAGGACCAGATCGTGCACGCGGTGCAGGGCCGCCCCCATGTAGTCCCGTACGGACTCCTCGTACGTGGTGGGATGGCCGAGCTCCGTCAGGTACGCGGCCAGGATCGTGTTGGAGATCGGCTCGCTGTCGACGAGGACGCCGTCGTTGTCGAAGATGATCAGGTCATAGCGCATGCATCCGACAGTAGAGGTGCGCTGCGCCAGCTGAGCCGGCGGACCGTACCGTGAACGCAGAAAGGGCCCGCACCACCCGGCGCGGGCCCTCCCTCTTTATTCAACAATTGTTCGGCGGCGACCTACTCTCCCACAAGGTCCCCCTTGCAGTACCATCGGCGCAATAAGGCTTAGCTTCCGGGTTCGGAATGTAACCGGGC
>NZ_JBEYWC010000016.1:0-136576 GCF_040704505.1 Streptomyces sp. NPDC047002 | reverse complement strand
CGCGTCCTGCGCCTTGCTGCCCGGGGTGGGGTTCTGGTTGATCACGTACATCTGCTGGCCCATGGTCCACACGTTGGTGGTCAGCCAGTAGACGGCCCGAGGGGCGCGGCCGGACGTGCGGTGCGGGTCACCGGGTGGTGTAGCCGCCGTTGGGGAACAGCGTCTGCCCGGTGATCCACGCGCCCTCCGTGGCCAGGAACCTGATGAGCGGGGCGACGTCCTCGATGCGGGTGAGCCGGTCGCCCATCGCCTGCGACTTGTGGAACTCCACGCGCTCGGGCGTCTCCTGGGGGTAGAAGAACGGCGTGTCCATCGGCCCGGGCGCCACCACGTTGACCGAGATGGACCGGTCGGCGAACTCCTTGGCGGCCGCCCGGGTGACGTGTTCGAGCGGCGCCTTGCCTCCCGCGTAGGTGGAGTACCCGTCGGTGAAGGCGGCCAGCAGCGACGTGCCGAGGCTGACGATCCTGCCGTGGTCGTTGAGGCGGCGCCCCGCCTCCTGGATGAAGAAGTAGCCCGCCTTGGCGTTGATGCCGAACATGCGGTCGTAGTCGTCCTCGGTGGTCTCGAGGATCGGCTTGCGCAGCACCATCCCCGTGGTGTTCACGGCGACGTCGACGCCGCCGTAGGTGTCCACCGCGGTGTCGAAGAGGTGCCGCACGTGCGCGACGTCCGTCAGGTCCCCCTGGACGGCGACGGCCTGCCCGCCGGCGTCCTCGACGGCCCTGACGGTCTCCTCGGCCTCCTTCTCTCCGGTGTGGTAGTGCACCACGACCTTGGCCCCGTCCTCGGCGAACACCCTGCTGACCAGGGCGCCCAGGTTCTTCTCGCCCCCGCCGACGACTGCCACCTTGTTCTGCAGCGCGTGCTCGGCCATGTCGGGAACCTCCTCGTGTCGCCGTCGGTGATCGGTCTGATCACGTCCCTTCACGAGGCTAGGCAGGGGGAGGCGGGCGGCACCAACGCAACCTGTGGGTGGCCTCACAAACACCGTCGATACCCGCTGCTCAGGGGCGTGTACGGGCGCGCTCGGCGCAGGGCGGCTCGGCGGCGTGCGGGTCCGCGGCGGACGGCGCTCAGACATGGGATGTTAGGCTCATTCGCGGCGATGGAAACATGGGATGTTCGGCGGTCTGCCGGCGTCGAGACGGCGCGGGCGCGGGACGGAGAGGGGACGCGGGTGCCGATCCGCGCTACGGAGCGGTCGAGCCTGGTCGACCGGGTCATCGAGCAGTTGCAGAGCCTGATCGAGTCCGGCGAGTGGCCGGTGGGCACGAAGATCCCCGCCGAGCCCGTGCTGACCGGGATGCTCGCCGTGGGCCGCAACACCGTCAGGGAGGCCGTACGGGCGCTCGGGCACAGCGGCATGCTGGAGGCCAGGCAGGGCGACGGCACCTATGTGCGCGCCTGTGACGCGCTCGGCGCCGCGCTGCACAGGCGGCTGCGGCGCGCGGGGCACCTGGAGGCACTCGAAGTGCGCTCGTGCCTCGAACGCGACGCGGCGCGGCTCGCCGCGTCCCGGCGCGACGAGCGCGACCTCGCGGCCCTGCGCACGGCGCTCGCCGAGCGGAGCGCCGCCTGGCGCGCGGGGGACACCGAGGCGTTCGTACGGGCCGACGTGGCGTTCCACCACGCCGTGGTCGACGCCGCGCACAACGGCATGCTGGCCGACCTGTACAGCCATCTGACGGACGGGCTGCGCGGCGCGATCGCCTCGGTCGCCGACGCGCCCCTGCCCGAGCCGCAGCGCTCCCAGGCCGACTCGCACGCGGACCTGCTCGCCGCGATCGAGGCAGGCGCCCCGGACGCCGCGACCGCCGCGGTCGCCCGCTACATCGACGACTCGGTCAGCTCGCTGCGCGCCCTCCAGGAGGCCGACCCGCTGCCGGAAGCGGGGGACGCGGCCGCCGCGGGCGCGCCGGGCCCCACAGCGACGCCACACCCCGCACGGCGCCAGGGCGGCGCACGCCACGAGGAAGGGAACCACGCGTGAGCACGGCTTCGCAGAACGCCGGAGGCACCGGACCTGAGGACACCGGCGAGCCGGGGCCCGAGGGGGTCGGGGACAGTCGGACCGCCGGGCTCGCAGGCGTCGCCGGCGGTCGGGCCGCCGGGGCGGGCGGCCCCACGGGCGCGGCGGCCGGGCCGGGGGCGTCGCGTGTGCGGGCGGGGGTGTTCCTCGGGGTCGGAGTCATCGCGCTGGCGCTCAACCTGCGGCCCGCGATCGTCGCGGCCTCGCCGATGCTCGACACGGTCAGGGCCGACACCGGCATGTCCGCCACCACGGCGGGCCTGCTCACCACGCTGCCGCTGCTGTGCTTCGGGCTGCTCGCGCCGTTCGCGCCGCGCCTCGGCCGCCGCTTCGGCATGGAGCCCGCGCTGCTGCTGACGATGGCGGCGATCGTCTGCGGCACCGCGCTGCGGCTCATACCCTCGATGGCCGCGCTGCTCGCGGGGACCGTCGTCGTCGGCGCGGGCATCGCCGTCGCGAACGTCCTGCTGCCCGGCGTCATCAAGCGCGACTTCCCCGACCGGGTCGGCCTGATGACGGGCCTGTACTCGATGTCGCTGTTCGGCGGCGCCGCCCTGGCCGCCGGCATCACCGTGCCGCTCGGGCACGCCCTGTCCCTCGGCTGGCGGCCCACGCTCGCCCTGTGGGGACTGCTCGCCGTCGCCGCGCTCCTCGTGTGGGCGCCGCAGGTGCGCCGCCACACGCGGATCCCCGCGGGCCGGGCGAGCGCGGCGCAGCACCCGGTGCGCGGCCTGTGGAGCCACCCCGTGGCCTGGCTGGTCACCGGCTACATGGGCCTCCAGTCCCTGTCGTACTACGCGGCCGCCGCCTACCTGCCGACCATGCTCACCAACGCGGGCATGGACCAGTCCACCGCCGGCTGGATGCTCTCCTTCTCCAGCCTCCTCGGCATCGCGGGCGCCTTCCTCAGCCCGGTGCTCGCCGCCCGGGGCATCAGGCCGGGGCTGCTCGCGACGGTCGGCGCCGTGCTGACGGCGGGCGGCTTCGCCGGCATGGCGACCGCGCCCGTCGGCGGCGCCTACCTGTGGATGGTCCTGCTCGGCCTCGGCCAGGGAGCGGCGATCTCGCTGGCGATGCTGTTCATCGTGCTGCGCTCGCCCGACACCCGGCACGCCGCGCAACTCTCCAGCATGGCCCAGTGCTTCGGCTATCTGCTGGCCGCGGCGGGGCCGCTGGCGCTGGGCGCCGTGCACCAGGCGACGGGCGGCTGGACCGTGCCGCTCGTCCTGCTGATCGTGCTGCTCGCGCCGCAGACGGCCGTCGGCCTCGGCGCCGCGACGAACCGGCACGCCGCCCCCGAGCAGCGGGCCGCCGACCGCGGGTAGCGCGGCGCGGCGCGGGCGCCGGTCGGGGCGTACCCGCGGGGTCCGTTCTGAGACACTTGGCCCGATGACCGCAGACCACCAGAGCTCACGGCACGTCAGGGCCCGTGCCGAGATCGACCTCGACGCCCTGCGCGCCAACGTGCGCACCCTGCGCGCCCGGGTCGCCCCCGGCGGCGCGCGGCTGATGGCCGTCGTCAAGTCCGACGCGTACGGGCACGGCATGGTGCCCGTCGCCCGCGCGGCCCGCGCCGCGGGGGCCGACTGGCTCGGCACCGCCACGCCGCACGAGGCGCTCGCGCTGCGCGCCGCGGGCGACGAGGGCCCGCTGATGTGCTGGCTGTGGACCCCGGGCGACCCCTGGGACGCCGGGATCGAGGCCGGGCTCGACATGTCGGTCAGCGCCTCCTGGGCGCTGGCCGAGGTCACGGCGGCCGCCCGGCGCACCGGCTGCGCGGCCCGCATCCAGCTGAAGGCCGACACCGGGCTGGGCCGCAACGGCTGCCAGCCCGCCGACTGGCCTGAACTGGTCGGCGCCGCGCTCGCCGCGCAGGCCGCGGGCGAGGTCCTGGTCACCGGCCTGTGGTCGCACTTCGCCTGCGCCGACGAGCCGGGCCACCCGTCGATCGCCGCCCAGCTCGACGTGTTCCGCGAGATGGTCGCGTACGCGGAGAAGGCGGGCGTCGAGCCGGAGGTGCGGCACATCGCCAACTCGGCGGCCGCCCTGACCCTGCCGGAGGCCCACTTCGACCTGGTGCGCGCCGGGATCGCCACGTACGGCATCGCGCCGAGCCCTGAGCTCGGCACCGCGGCCGACCTCGGGCTACGGCCCGTGATGACGCTCTCCGCGTCCGTCGCGCTGGTCAAGCGGGTCCCCGAGGGCCACGGCGTGAGCTACGGGCACACGTACCACACCGACCGCGAGACCACCCTCGGCCTGGTGCCGCTCGGCTACGCGGACGGCGTCCCGCGCCACGCCTCGGGGCGCGGCCCGGTGCGCGTCGGCGGCACCGGACCCTGGCGGCGGGTTGCGGGCCGGGTCGCCATGGACCAGTTCGTGGTCGACCTCGGCGGCGACACCGTGCCGCCGGGCGCGCGCGCCGTGCTCTTCGGCCCGGGAGACGCGGGCGAGCCCACCGTCGAGGACTGGGCCGAGGCGTCGGACACCATCGCGTACGAGATCGTCACCAGGATCAGCGGCCGCGTGCCGCGGGTCTATCTCAACGAGTAGCGAGCAGCGGGCAACGGACGGCGGAAGGCGGAGGTTTCGTGAGCGAGGGCAGCGCGGCGCAGGGCGTGGCACACGCCACCACAGCGGCCGCGGCCGGGACCGCCGCGGCCGTCGCGGGCGGCTGGCGCAGGGCGGGCATGGCCGGCGCCGCGATAGGCGTGATCGCGGCGAGCGCCGCGGCGGGCGTCGCCATCGACCGGCTCACCCTCAGCCGCACCATGCGCCGCAGGGCGCGGCTCGCGCTGGACACGGCGGGCCCGTACGGCACGCTGCGCGGCACCCCCGGCCGCGCGCTCGCCGACGACGGCACGGAGCTGTACTACGAGATCGACCCCGCCGACGCCACCGCCGCACCCGGTGAGGGCGGCACGGCAGACAGCGCGGCCCTGGCAGGCAGGACCGGCGCGCCCTCCACCGTCGTGTTCAGCCACGGCTACTGCCTCAACCAGGACTCCTGGCACTTCCAGCGCGCCGCCCTGCGCGGCCGGGTCCGCACGGTCCACTGGGACCAGCGCAGCCACGGCCGCTCGGGGCGCGGCGCAGGGCAGGGCGCGGCGCCCGTCACCATCGACCAGCTCGGCCGCGACCTGAAGGCCGTCATCGACGCGGCGGCGCCCGAGGGGCCGCTCGTCCTGGTGGGGCACTCCATGGGCGGCATGACGGTGATGGCGCTCGCCGACCAGTACCCCGAGCTCATAAGGGAGCGGGTCGCGGGGGTCGCCCTCGTCGGCACGTCGAGCGGGCGGCTCGGCGAGATCACGTACGGCCTGCCCGCGCTCGGCGCCCAGGCGGCGCGGCGCGTGCTGCCCGGCGTGCTCAAGGCCCTCGGCTCCCAGGCAGGCCTGGTCGAGAGGGGCCGCCGCGCCACCGCCGACCTGTACGCGGGCGTCGTCAAGCGCTACTCCTTCGGCGGCCAGGACGTCGACCCGGCCGTCGCGCGCTTCGCCGAGCGGATGATCGAGAGCACCCCGATCGACGTGGTCGCCGAGTTCTACCCGGCCTTCAGCGCCCACGACAAGGTCGAGGCGCTCGCGGTGCTCGCCGACACCCCCGCGCTGGTCCTCGCGGGCACCGACGACCTGATCACGCCCAGCTCGCACAGCGAGGCCATCGCCGAGGTGCTGCCCGACGCGGAGCTCGTCCTCATCGAGGGCGCGGGCCACCTGGTGATGCTGGAGCACCCCGACGCCGTCACCGGGCACCTCGCCGGCCTGCTGGACCGCGCGGGCGCCCCCGGCTTTGGCCGTAACGTTGGCGGGCATGGAAGCGCCGCACCCCACCCCGGCCGCTGACGGGCGGCCCGCACCCCGTACGGAGATCCGCCTCGACACCCCCGAGCGCACCCGCGAGCTCGGCAGGGCGCTCGCCGCGCTGCTGCGCCCCGGCGACCTCGTGCTGCTCACGGGCGAGCTGGGCGCGGGCAAGACGACCCTGACCCGCGGCATCGGCGAGGGGCTCGGCGTGCGGGGCGCCGTCACCTCCCCGACGTTCGTGATCGCGCGCGTCCACCCGCCGCTCGCCGCGGGGCCCGCGCTCGTCCACGTCGACGCGTACCGGCTCGACGGCGGCCTCGACGAGATGGAGGACCTCGACCTCGACGTGTCGCTCCCCGAGTCCGTGGTCGTGGTCGAGTGGGGCGACGACAAGGTCGAGGAGCTGTCGGACGCGCGCCTGCACGTCGTCATCGAGCGCGCCACCGGCGCCGAGGGCACGGCCGACACCGTCGGCGCGCTGCCGCCCGAGGACGACGGGCGCCGCCTCGTCACCCTCACCGGGTACGGGGAGCGCTGGGCGGGCCAGGGGCTCGCCGGGCTCGCCGCCGCCCTCGGCTGACCGGTGCGGCCGCCGCGTGCGGAAAGCACCGGACGTGCCGACATGGTGTCGGCAAGATGTTGCGCGCCCGGCCGCGCCCGTGGTCCCATGGACGGCAGTACTGGTTAGGTCTGCCTAACCCCGCGTGCCCCCGAGCCCAGGAGGCAGTCATGACGGCGCCCCGGCATGAGCCCAGGACACCCAGCAGCACCACGCCCCTGCCCCGCCACGACGGCGCCGCGGCGCCGCGCGGTGTGTCGATGAGCGACCTGCTGGCGTCCTGCGCCGCCGCGTCCGCCGTCTCCACGCCGCCCGCCGCAGCGGACGCGCAGGGCGCCCAGGTCGCCGAGGCCGACGAGCCCGAGGGACGCTCGGGCCGCCGCGCGCGCCACCGGGTGCCGAGCGCGGCGGCCCGCTGACCCGGCCCTACGCCTCTGCACGCCAGGACGCCACTCCACGTCAGGGGACGACAGGCGTCAGGGGACGACAGGCGTCAGGGGACGACAGGCGTCAGGGGACGGCTCGCGTCAGGGGACGACGACGACCTTCGAGCCGAGGGTCGCGAAGTTCCACAGCGCCGTCCCGTCCGCGAGCTTCGCCCGCACGCCGCCCGTCTTCCTCGACGGGTCGGGGCTCGCCATCGAGCCGTCCTGCGCCGAGCTGAAGCCGATGACCACGCCCTCGTTCTTGGCGAACAGCACCACGTGCTCGATGGGTACACCGTCGGAGCCGGTGATCCGGTCGGTCCTGCTGGTCACGGCGTACGAACCGGGCTCGGGGTCGACCGTGCTCGGCCGCACGGTGAACGTCCGCGTCACCTTGTCGCCGTCGTCCACGAGCCAGACCCGGTCGCCCTTCAGCGCGTAGACGACCCGCGCGCCCTGCCCGGAGTGCGCGGGCAGCGCCGCCGGGTCGCGGCGCGGGCGCTGCGGGCCCTTGGCGACGTGCGAGGGCGAGGCGCTCGGCGCGGGCTTGCCCAGAGTGCTCGGCACGTTGGCCGACGCCTGGTAGGCGAGGAACCCGACCGCGGCCAGCGCTGCGGCCGTGAGCCCGGCGACGATTCCCGAGCTGCTCCGTGACACCTGTTCCTCAGCCACCTCTCGTACCCGCGTGCGGTATCTCCGCCTTGACGCGCGCTGCGCGGCCGACGGTAGCAGCAGGGTACGGGCGGACCAGGGGCGCCGCGGCCCCCGCCGCCGGGGCCGTAGGCTGTTCGCGTGCTTCTCCTCGCCGTCGACACCGCAACCCCCGCCGTCACCGTCGCCCTGCACGACGGCGCCTCCGTCCTCGCGGCCGGCGGCGACGTGGACGCCCGCCGCCACGGCGAACTGCTGCTGCCGGCCGTCGACCGGGTGCTCGCCGAGGCGGGCGCGAAGCTCGACGCCGTCACGGAGCTGGTGGTGGGCGTGGGCCCTGGCCCGTACACCGGGCTGCGGGTCGGCATCGCGACGGCGCTCGCCTTCGGCTCCGCGCTCGGGGTCCCGGTGCGCGGCCTGTGCTCGCTCGACGGCCTCGCGTACGCCTCCGGCATCGAGGGGCCGTTCGTCGTCGCCACGGACGCCCGCCGCAAGGAGGTCTACTGGGCCCGCTACGCGGACGCGCGGACCCGCGCGTCCGAGCCGGCGGTCGACCGGCCCGCCGACCTGGCCGACGCGGTCGCCGGGCTGCCCGCGGTCGGCGCGGGCGCCCTGCTCTACCCCGAGGTCTTCCCCGACGCCCGCGGCCCCGAGCACCAGTCGGCCGCGGCCCTCGCGTCCCTCGCGGCCGAGCTGCTCGCCGGGCCGGGTCCGGGGTCCGCGTCCGCGGGCTTCCTGCCGCCGCTGCCGCTGTACCTGCGCCGCCCGGACGCGCAGGTCCCGAAGAACTACAAGGTGGTCACCCCGAAGTGAGCGAGGCCCCTTCCGCTGTGCTGCGCGAGATGCGCTGGTGGGACATGGAAGCCGTGCTCGAACTTGAGGACGAGCTGTTCCCCGAGGACGCCTGGTCGCCCGGCATGTTCTGGTCGGAGCTCGCGCACGCGCGCGGCCCGTACGCGACCCGCCGCTACGTCGTCGCCGACGAGGGCGGCAGGATCGTCGGCTACGCGGGGCTCGCCGCGGTCGGCGGCGTCGCCGACGTGCAGACCATCGGCGTGGCCGTGGACCACTGGGGCGGCGGCCTCGGCGCCCGGCTGCTGACCGAGCTGCTGCGGCACGCCACCGCGTTCGAGTCCAGCGAGGTCCTGCTCGAAGTACGGGTCGACAACACCAGGGCGCAACGGCTGTACACGCGTTTCGGCTTCGAGCCGATCGGCTTCCGCAAGGGCTACTACCAGCCGGGGAACGTCGACGCGCTGGTGATGCGGCGCGACATGAAGGAGACCCCCGGCGAGACGCCGCCGGCCGCGGAACCCGGCGCGGCACCACAGACAGGGCCCGGCCGCGGTGCGGGGCAGGGCACGGGAGGAACGGACACTGATGGCTCCGCTGGCTGACGAACCACTCGTCCTCGGCATCGAGACGTCCTGCGACGAGACCGGCGTCGGCATCGTGCGCGGCACGACCCTGCTGGCCGACGCCGTCGCGTCGAGCGTCGACGAGCACGCGCGCTTCGGCGGCGTCGTGCCCGAGGTCGCCTCGCGCGCCCACCTGGAGGCGATGGTCCCGACGATCGAGCGTGCGCTGGCCACCGCGGGGGTCTCGGCGCGCGACCTCGACGGCATCGCCGTCACCGCGGGCCCCGGCCTCGCGGGCGCGCTGCTCGTCGGGGTGTCGGCGGCGAAGGCGTACGCGTACGCGCTCGGCAAGCCGCTCTACGGCGTCAACCACCTCGCCTCGCACATCTGCGTCGACCAGCTCGAACACGGCCCGCTGCCGGAGCCGACGATGGCCCTGCTGGTCAGCGGCGGCCACTCGTCGCTGCTGCTCGCGCCGGACATCACCGCGGACGTGCGGCCGCTCGGCGCGACCATCGACGACGCGGCGGGCGAGGCGTTCGACAAGATCGCGCGCGTGCTCCAGCTCGGCTTCCCCGGCGGCCCGGTCATCGACCGGCTCGCGCGCGAGGGCGACCCGGCGGCGATCGCGTTCCCGCGCGGGCTGACAGGACCGCGCGACGCGGCGTACGACTTCTCGTTCTCCGGGCTCAAGACCTCCGTGGCCCGCTGGATCGAGGCGAAGCGCGCGGCGGGCGAGGAGGTGCCGGTGCGCGACGTCGCCGCGTCCTTCCAGGAGGCCGTGGTGGACGTGCTGACCCGCAAGGCCGTGCGCGCCTGCAAGGACGAGGGCGTGGACCATCTGATGATCGGCGGCGGCGTCGCGGCCAACTCCCGGCTGCGCGCCATGGCGCAGGAGCGGTGCGCGCGGGCCGGGATCGCCCTGCGGGTGCCGAGGCCCGGCCTGTGCACGGACAACGGTGCGATGGTCGCGGCGCTCGGCGCCGAGATGGTCGCGCGCGGCCGCTCGGCGTCCGCCTTCGACCTGTCGGCCGACAGCTCCCTGCCGGTGACGGAGACGCACGTCCCGGCGGACGCGGCGCACGGCGCCGTCCACGCCGCCGCGCACGCGCACGTACACGCACACACCGCCGGAGAGGGGCACTGATGACGGTCACGCTGATGTGGGAGGCGAAGGCGGCGGAGGGCCGGGGCGCCGAGCTGCTCACCTGGGCCCGCGCCCAGCGCCAGGACGCCGAGCCGCTGCGCCGCGAGACGTTCCGCGCCCCCGGCGACCGGGTCCTGGTGCTGACCTGGTGGCCCGGCACGTACGACACCGCCGTGCCCGAACTCCCCGAACCGCCGGACGGCCTCGTCGCACGCCCGGTCCACCGCTGGCGCTTCGAGCCGGTCGACGAGCCGGGGACCGGCGGCGCGACCGGCGCCTGACCGGCCGGGCCCCTCGCCGGCGGCCCGACCGGCCGCCGCGCACCCCCGCACCGGGCTCCCGCCGTGCGGCCTTTCGGCCGCCCGCTCCGCGTGGCACCGTGGAAGGGAGACGGAAGGAGCGTCCCGCCCGGCTGCCGGCGGACGGCGGCACCGGGCGTCCTGCACTGGGCACGGCCGTGCGCCGAAGGGCCCCCGGGAGGGGTGCGCCGCAGGTCGCGGGCGGTGCGGCGGGCGCAGCCCCCGCACGTGACGCGTGAGGCACCTCTTGTTGAGGCCGTTCCTACCTCGTCCGTCCTATTCTGGAGTGGACACGCATGCGCCATTCGGGTGAAGGGGCGGCGGATGAACTGGTTTTGGTGGATATTCGTCTTCTTCATGGTCGGCGGGTTCAGCTGGATCGCGGACACCGGAAGGTCGGCGCTGAAAACCAGGCACGACCGGCGGATGGAGCGCCTGAAGCTCGCCGAGGACGGGCGCCTCGCGATCGAGGAGTCCCACAAGCCGCCCGAGGCCCTCTGCGGCTGCACCCACCACCTGGCCAAGCACGACAAGGCCGGGAAGTGCCATGAGGACGTGCGGGTCCCGACCGAGTGGGACGAGGACAAGAAGCCCCTCCACTTCGAGCTCAGGCAGTGCAACTGCCAGCAGTACGTGGGCCCCCAGCCCCTGTCGCAGATCTACGCGGACGAGCTGACCGACCTCGACGACCCGCGCTGACCTGCCCCGGGCAGCCCCGCGGCCGCGGCGATGTCGGCGGGCGGCTCGGCGCCCGGCCCCAGCACGGTGTTGGCCGCGTACACGACCCCGGCGGGCGGGTCGTCGTCGCCCGCAGGCCGCGCGTCCCACACATTGCCGACGAAGGCGACGTTCGCCAGCGGCACCACAGGCCGCAGCGCCACCGGCGCGTGGGCGCCGCGCACCACGTTGCCGAGGACCGCCGTCCACGAGCACCCGAAGTCCGGGTAGAGGCCGAAGTTGTACGGGGTGACGGCGTCGAGCAGCACATTGCCGCGCACGACCGTCCCGCTCGCGTACGAGTCCCCCTGGCGGCCCGCGAGGTAGACGCCGCCGCCGTCCGCGAGGACGAGCATGCTGCGGCGCACCAGGTTCCCCGTGACCTCGACCCGGGCGGCGTGCTCGCCGCCGAGGACCACGATCCCCGAGTACGGCACGTCCCGGATCTCGTTGCGCGCGACGACCACGTCGTGCGAGTCCGCGACCCACACGGCGGGACAGCCGTGGAACTCCCGCCCGATGTCCCTGACCAGGTTGGCCCACACCCGCACGCCGCCCGCGCGGTCGAGGGAGATGCCGGGGCCCGACGCGTCCTCCACGGTGTTCTCGGCGAGTACCGTCCCGCCACCGCCGCCCGCCACGGCGGCGGCGCCGGCGCCGAGGCCCCGGAAGACGCACCCGCGCACCTCCATGTCCGCGCAGTCCCGCAGCTCGACGGCGGACGGCACGCGCGCGGGCGCGGCCGGCACCACGAGGCGCGCCGCACCGCCGAACAGCTCGATCCGCTCCAGCGGGCCCCCGTCGTGGAAGGTGTTGCCGTGGTAGTGCGGGAAGCCGCCGGGGCCGCTCGGCAGCTGCCAGGCGGCGTGCGCGAACGTCAGCCCTCTGAAGGTGACCGACCGCGCGTCCCGCGCGGCGACCAGTCTCTCCAGCACGGGCACGGTGAAGGCGGCGCGCGCGGGGTCCTCGCCGGGCAGCGGCAGATAGTGCAGGGTGTGGCGGCCGGGCACCGAGGTGTCGAGCGCGAAGGTGCCCGGCTCGGTGAGGAAGCTGGGGCTGTTCTCCGCGTACGTGGGCGGCCCGAGCCGCCCCCAGGGCTCGGCGCCGCCGTCGCCTGGCCGCGTGTCACCGGGGCCCTCGCCGTCGACCCCGCCCGTGTACAGGGCCTCGGCGCGCGAGCGGCCGGGCTCGGCGAGGGTGAGGGCGCTGCCGTGTGCGTCCCCGGTCACGGACGCGAGGGCGAGCCGCGCCTCGGTCCACGGGTACACGCCCCGGAAGACCAGCTCGACCGAGGCGGGGGAGCGCCACGCCTGCGGCTCCGTGCTGTCCGTGACGTAACCCGTCGCTGTTTTCGTCACGGTGCCGGGGATCGCGGGCGCGCCAGGCGCGGTGCGGGCGCGGGGCGCGCGCCGCCCGTCCACGTACAGCTGGCGCGGTGCGCGCTCGCCGACCTCGGCCCACCAGGTGCCGGCCGGGCCCGGCGCCCACCCGGTGACGGGCGCCCCGCCGCTCAGGACGACGTCCTCCGCGTGCTCCGTGCCGTGGCCGTACGGCTGGTGGACCACGCGGCCTCCGCCGCGCCCGCTGTCGGCGGGGCCCAGGACGAGGGGCTCGGCCGGCCGGTAGGTGCCGCCGCGGTAGCTCACGACGATGTCGCGGGGGAGTGGTGCCGGGTGCGGCTCCGCGTCGGCGCCGGCCAGTGCGGCCCGCACCGCGCGCAGGGCCCCGTGCGGGGTGGCGAGCGGCCGCTGCGCCGTGCCGGGAGCCGCGTCGTCGCCCCAGGGGGCGACATGGAAGTGGACCGCGCGGGGCGCGGGCTGAGCGTACATGGCGGAGACCCCCGGAGCATCGCGTGCGTACGGCGTACGCATCTGGTGTGCAGCATAGACTGGGGTCAGGAGCGGCCGTCGACCGCCCGCGGCCCGACCGGGCGCGGCGCGCGGGCCGGGAGTGTGGGGAGCGCGCAGGGTGGACGCGAGGCGCACGGTGGACCTGCTGTTCGCGCGGGCAGGGGAGCGGCGCGGGCTGACCGTGCCGCGGATCGTCGCCGCCGCGGTCGGGATCGCGGACGCGGACGGCCTCGACGCCCTGTCCATGCGGCGCCTCGCCGAACGCCTCGGCTTCACCACCATGGCGCTCTACCGGCACGTGCCGGGCAGGGCCGAGCTGGTGGAGCTGATGCGCGACGCGGCCTTCGCGGGGCTCCCCGCGTGGGAGCGGCAGGAGCCGCGGGAGGACTGGCGTGCGGGCCTCGAAGCGTGGGCGGTGGCCCACTGGGAGCTGCACCTGCGCCACCCCTGGCTCGCCGCGACGGACGGCAGCCGGCGCCTGCCGGGACCGCACGTCCTCGCCGACTACGACCACGCACTCGGCTGCGCCGAGCGCACCGGCCTCCCGCCCGCGCAGGCCGCGGCCGTGGTCGACCTGCTGGCCGGGTTCGTGCTCTCCGCTGCCCGCAGGGTCCACGACGTGCTCCAGGCGGAGCGCGCGTCGGGCGTCTCGCACACCCGCTGGTGGCACGGGCAGGACCGGCTGGTCGGGCACATGGCGTCGTATCCCGCGATCGCCCGCCTCGGCGTGAGCGGCGCCTTCGACGCCCCGGAGGACCCCTTCGACTTCGGCCTCGCCCGCACCCTGGACGGCGTGGCCGCCCTCGTCGCCGCCACCTCCCGTGACGGAAACGCCGCGTCCTTTCGTAACGCCGACGACAGTGCCGACGGGGGCTGCGCCGTCTGCGGCGCGCCCGTGCCTGCCGCCCCCAGGGGCCGCCCCCGCCGCTACTGCTCCCCGGCCTGCCGCCAGCGCGCCTACCGCGGGCGGTCGGGCGCCTGACGGGCGCCGGGGGTCAGTGGGGCCGCGGCGCGCGGTGGGCGAGGAGCATGGTGGGGGCGCCGGCGGTGCGGGTGAGGACGACCGTGGCCTCGTTGCGGCCCTTGAGCTTGAGCTTCCTGCGCAGCTCCTCGGGCTCGACGGCCGAGCCGCGCTTCTTGACGGTCAGAACGCCCACCTCGCGCTCCCGCAGCAGCGCCTTGAGGCGCTTGAGGTGGAAGGGGAGGACGTCGGTGATCTCGTAGCAGGTCGCGAACGGCGTCTCCTGGCGGATGTCCGAGGTGACGTACGCGATCGTCGCGTCGAGCAGGCCCGCGTCCGGCAGGCCGGCGACGGCCTCGGCGACGAGGTGCGCGCGGATGACGGCACCGTCCGGCTCGTAGAGGTAGCGGCCGGGGGCGCGGACCGGGGGGTCGGGCAGGCCGCGGTCGGCGACCGCGGCGCCCGCGGGCAGCAGCGTGGCGCGCCGGGGCGGGCCCGGGTCGTCCGGGGTGTGCCAGAGGACCGCCTCCTTCACGTCGCCCTCGTACGAGATCCACTCGGCGGTGAAGTCGTCGGGGACCAGCTCGTGCGGGACGCCGGGGGCGATCTTGATCGCGCCGAGGCCCGTGCGGCGCACCGCGTCGAGCGCCCAGGACAGCGGCGGCGCGTACGCCTCGGGGTCGAAGACCCGGCCCGCGCCCCGGCGCCGCGCCGGGTCGACGAACAGCGCGTCGGCGCCGGTGGTGTCGTACGCGGTGGCATCGGCGCGCACGAAGGCGGCACGCGGCCCTTCCGGAGCCAGGGCGCGCACGTTGGCCTCGGCGATCTCGCAGGTCAGCGGGTCCAGATCGACGCCGGTGACGGCGATCCCCGCCCGCGCGAGCTCCACCGCGTCGCCGCCGATCCCACAGCACAGGTCCGTCACCCGCGCGACGCCGAGTGCGCGGAAGCGCGCCGCGCGGTGGGCGGCCACGGCGGTGCGGGTGGCCTGCTCGACGCCGTTCGGCGTGAAGTACATCCGGTGCGCGTCCTCGGCGCCGAACTTCGCCACCGCGCGCTGCCGCAGCCGCGCCTGCCCGAGCGCCGCGGAGACCAGGGCGGCGTCGTGGTCGCGGCGCAGCCGGGTGGCGAGTGCGAGCTCCTGTGCCGGGTCGTGGTCGCGCACCTCGGCGAGCAGGGCCTGGCCCTCCGGGGTGAGCAGGGGCGCGAGGCGGGGCGGGTCTTCGGTCACCGGCCCATTGTCGGGCAGTGCGCCGCGCTGTCGGCCAGGCGGGGGAGTGCGGGCGCCGGGCGGCGGTGTCTGCGCCGGGCGGGCCCGCGGCGCTGACAGGATGCGGCGCCATGCGACTAGTACGACAAACGGAAGAAATGATGAAAGAGCGGACGCGTGGAGCGGGCGGAGGCGCGCGTGCCGGACGCCGCAGACGCAGACCCGGGCGGGACGGCCGGGCGCAGGGGCGGCCCGCACGCGCCGTCGCCTCCGCGCTGCTGGCCGCCTCGGTCGCCTCCGTCGCCGCGCTCGGCTCCGGCTGCTCCGCCGGGGGCGCCGACCTCGCGAACGACGCGGGGAAGGCGGGCGCGCCCGGGATCGCGGGCGCCGCAGGCGTCGCCGCCTCGCCGAGCGGGGACGCCGCGGCACCCGGGTACGCACCGGCGGGCGTGCGCCCCTCGGCGGGCGCGTCCGCCACCGGATCCGCCGCGCCGTCCGGCCCGCACGCGGCGGCGGCCTCCGCACCGGCCCCCGCCTCCGCCTCCGCACCGGCCTCCGCCTCCGCACCGGCCTCCGCCTCCGCACCGGCCTCCGCCTCCGCACCGGCGCCGTCCGCCGCATCGGGCGCCCCGTCCGCATCCGGCGCCTCCTCCGCGCCCGGCCCCCACCGCCCGGGGACCCCGTCCCGCAGCCCCGAACTCCGCCCGGCCGCCAAGCCGTCCGTGCGGCCGGTGCCCGGCGCGCCCGCGGCCGGGACGCGGCCCGCAGAGGCGGCAGGCGCGCTCGCCTCGTACGCGGCGCGCGTGCGGGCGACCGCGGCGGCCCGCCTCGCGGCGGCGAAGAAGTGGGGCCTCGCCACCCCACCGCTGCTCGCGCCGCCGCCGCCCGCGGTGAAGCCGGTGATCCCCACCCGCAAGGGGTTCGAGGCCGAGGGCGGCGAGCAGGGGCTGCCGCCCGTCTTCACCCGCGTCCCGACCAAGGACAAGGTCGTCTTCCTCACGATCGACGACGGCTCGGAGAAGGAGCCCGACTTCATCTCGATGATGTCCGAGCTGCACGTCCCCTACAGCGCCTTCCTCAGCGACTACCTGATCAAGGACGACTACGGCTACTTCACCAAGGTGCAGGCCTCGGGCGTCACCCTCAGCAACCACACCCTGACCCACCCCTACCTCCCCGGCCTCACCCATGCGCAGCAGGAGCACGAGATCTGCGGCCAGCAGGACAAGCTCGCGAAGGAGTACGGCAGGCGGCCGACGCTGTTCAGGCCGCCGTACGGCAACTACAACGGCGACACGCTGCGGATCGCCAAGTCCTGCGGCATCAAGGCCTTCCCGCTGTGGGAGACCGAGGCGTTCCCCACCCACATGGACTGGCGCGACGAGGCCCAGCACTTCGAGCCGGGCGACATCGTCCTCACCCACTTCCAGGGGCCCTCCGAGTGGAAGGCCACGATGGTGGAGAACATCCGCAACCTCCTGAAGCGCATCACGGACCAGGGCTACGCCGTGGCGCGCCTGGAGGACTACGTCTGACCGCGGCCGCGGCACACGCCGCGCCGCGCGACCCGCCCACGCGGCCCCGGACGGACGTTCGGGGCCGCCGCCACGCCCGGGGTGTGCCCGCGGCGGATCCCGCGGGCATACCGTGCCCCGGGGGCGCGCCGCCCCGCTCCGTACGCCCCGGCCGTCGCGCCGCGCGCCAGGTCGACTGGCACTCCGCTTGACCGAGTGCTAACCGCGGTCATAGTCTCGGCTCTGGCACTCCCCGAGTGAGAGTGCCAGAACGCGCGACGGGCAGGTCCGGCACCCGCGACGACGGATCCACCTGGTCGCCACCCTCAGACAGTCAACCCCGTGAGATCTCCGAAGGGGGAGGTCGGATCGTGACGACCGCCAGCACCAAGGTTGCCATCAAGCCGCTTGAGGACCGCATCGTGGTCCAGCCGCTCGACGCCGAACAGACCACGGCCTCTGGCCTGGTCATCCCGGACACCGCGAAGGAGAAGCCCCAGGAGGGCGTCGTCCTTGCCGTGGGCCCGGGCCGCTTCGAGAACGGCGAGCGCCTGCCGCTCGACGTCTCGGTCGGCGATGTCGTTCTGTACAGCAAGTACGGCGGCACCGAGGTGAAGTACAGCGGCGAGGAGTACCTCGTCCTCTCGGCTCGCGACGTGCTCGCGATCATCGAGAAGTAACTCCACCCGTATTGCTTTTCTGATCTGCGCCCCTGGCCCCCCTGCGAACGCCGGGCGGACGGGGGCGCAGGTCGTTCGAGAGGACAGAAGCTCCCATGGCGAAGATCCTGAAGTTCGACGAGGACGCCCGTCGCGCCCTCGAGCGCGGCGTCAACAAGCTGGCCGACACGGTCAAGGTGACGATCGGCCCCAAGGGCCGCAACGTCGTCATCGACAAGAAGTTCGGTGCCCCCACCATCACCAACGACGGCGTCACCATCGCCCGCGAGGTCGAGGTCGAGGACCCGTACGAGAACCTCGGCGCGCAGCTCGTGAAGGAGGTGGCGACCAAGACCAACGACATCGCGGGTGACGGCACCACCACCGCCACGGTGCTCGCCCAGGCGCTGGTGCGCGAGGGCCTGCGCAACGTCGCGGCCGGCGCCTCCCCCGCCGCGCTCAAGCGCGGCATCGACGCCGCCGTCGCCGCGGTCTCCCAGGACCTCCTGGCCACCGCGCGCCCCATCGACGACAAGTCCGACATCGCCGCCGTGGCCGCGCTCTCCGCGCAGGACCAGCAGGTCGGCGAGCTCATCGCCGAGGCGATGGACAAGGTCGGCAAGGACGGTGTCATCACCGTCGAGGAGTCCAACACGTTCGGTCTCGAACTGGACTTCACCGAGGGCATGGCCTTCGACAAGGGCTACCTCTCCCCGTACATGGTCACCGACCAGGAGCGGATGGAGGCCGTCCTCGAGGACCCGTACATCCTGATCAACCAGGGCAAGATCTCCTCCATCCAGGACCTCCTGCCGCTGCTGGAGAAGGTCATCCAGGCGGGTGGCTCGAAGCCGCTGCTGATCATCGCCGAGGACGTCGAGGGCGAGGCCCTCTCGACCCTCGTCGTCAACAAGATCCGCGGCACGTTCAACGCGGTGGCCGTCAAGGCCCCCGGCTTCGGCGACCGCCGCAAGGCCATGCTCGGCGACATCGCCACCCTCACGGGCGCGACCGTCATCGCCGAGGAGGTCGGCCTCAAGCTCGACCAGGCCGGCCTCGACGTGCTGGGCACCGCCCGCCGCGTCACGGTCACCAAGGACGACACGACCATCGTCGACGGCGGCGGCAACAGCGCCGACGTGACGGGCCGCGTCAACCAGATCAAGGCCGAGATCGAGACCACCGACTCCGACTGGGACCGCGAGAAGCTCCAGGAGCGCCTCGCGAAGCTGGCCGGCGGCGTCTGCGTGATCCGCGTCGGCGCGGCCACCGAGGTGGAGCTCAAGGAGAAGAAGCACCGCCTGGAGGACGCGATCTCCGCGACCCGCGCCGCGGTCGAGGAGGGCATCGTCTCCGGCGGTGGCTCCGCGCTCGTCCACGCGGGCAAGGTCCTCGACGGCAGCCTCGGCAAGGAGGGCGACGAGGCCACCGGCGTCGCCGTCGTCCGCCGCGCCGTCGTCGAGCCGCTGCGCTGGATCGCCGAGAACGCGGGCCTTGAGGGCTACGTCATCACCTCCAAGGTGGCCGAGCTCGACAAGGGCAACGGCTTCAACGCCGCCACCGGCGAGTACGTCGACCTGGTCAAGGCCGGCGTCATCGACCCGGTCAAGGTGACGCGCTCCGCCCTGGAGAACGCCGCCTCCATCGCCTCGCTGCTCCTGACGACCGAGACCCTGGTCGTCGAGAAGCCGGCCGAGGAGGAGGAGCCGGCGGCCGCGGGCCACGGGCACGCGCACTGACACCGCGCACGGCGCACCGCGCCGCGGCACACGCCGGGCGGGGCCCGGCACCCTCCGCACTGCGGACGGTGCCGGGCCCCGCCCGTTCCCGTGGTACGGGAGGAGGCACGGGGAATCAGGGACGCCCCGCGCGGGCGCGCGACCCTACGCCGACCGGTCGAGCGCGCCGGGCAGCACGGGCTCGGCGAAGGGCTCGCCCCTCACGAAGCGCTCCACCTCGTCGAGCGCGTGCTCGGCCATGCGGTGGGTCTCGTTGCCGAGCGAGCCCGCGACATGGGGGGTGAGCAGGACGTTCGGCAGGTCGTACAGCGGTGAGTCGGGCGGCGGGAGCTCCGGGTCCGTCACGTCGAGCACCGCGTGCAGGCGGCCAGAGACCAGCTCGGGCAGGAGCGCGTCCTCGTCGATCAGCGAGCCGCGCGCGGTGTTGACCAGCGTCGACCCGTCCGCCATCGCGGCGAGCTGCGGCGCCCCGATCAGATGCCGGGTCGCCGGGAGCTGGGGCGCGTGCACGGACACCACCGAGCTGCGCGCGCACAGCTCGTCGAGGCCCGCCGACTCGGCGCCGAGCGCCGCGGCCCCCGCCGCGTCCACGTACGGGTCGTACAGCAGGACCCGCAGGTCGAACGGGCGCAGCAGCTCGATGACCCGCCGCCCGATCCTGGACGCGCCGACGATGCCGACCGTGCGGCCGTAGTTGCCCGCGTCGATCAGCTCGCCGTGCCAGTCGTGCGGCGCGCGCAGCGCGCGGTAGCCGCGGGCCGCGCCGAGGACGCCCTTGCCGGAGAAGAGGATCGCCGCGAGCGTGTACTCGGCGACCGGCAGCGCGTTGGCGGCGGCGGCCGAGCTGACCGCGATGCCGCGCTCCCAGCAGGCGCCGGTGACGAAGTGCTTCACCGTGCCCGCCGCGTGCACCACCGCGCGCAGCCGGGGCGCGGCCGCGAGCACGGACCCGGTCAGCGGCGGCACGCCCCAGCACGTCAGCAGGATCTCGGCCTCGGCGAGCGCGGCGGCGAGCGCCGGCCTGGGCGCCGTGAAGTCGTCGGCGACCAGGGCGGGATCGGTGCGGACGAGCCCGGTGAGCCGTTTCTGCTGCGCGGCCGTGAACAGCCGGCCGGCGACGCCAGGTGCCATCGCGAGCAGCGCGGCGGGGCGGTTGTCAGTGGCGTCGTGCATGGTGGGTCTCGTACTCCTCGATGGGGGTGCGGGGCCGGGGGCCGGCGGGCTACTTGACGCTGCCCGCGGTCAGACCGGCCTTCCAGTGCCGTTGCAGGGTGACGAAGGCGACGATCAGGGGGAGGACGGCGAGCAGCGAGCCCGAGACGACCATCGGATAGAAGTCGGGCGTCGCGTTGGCGTTGCTGTGCCAGTTGTACAGGCCGAGGCTCAGCGGATAGAGCCTCTTGTCGGACAGCATCACGAGGGGGAGGAAGAAGTTGTTCCAGATCGCCGTGAACTGGAAGAGGAAGACGGTCACGAAGCCGGGCATGACCATGCGCAGCCCGATCGACCAGAAGACCCGCAGCTCGCCCGCCCCGTCGATACGGGCGGCTTCGAGCGCCTCGTCGGGGATGTAGCCCGCGCTGAAGATGCGGGAGAGGTAGACCCCGAAGGGGTTGACCAGGACGGGGATCAGCACCGACCAGTAGGTGTTGACGGTGTGGGTCGTGACCGCGAGCAGGTACAGCGGCAGGGAGAGCGCCGTGGAGGGCAGCAGCACGCCGAGCAGGACGACGGCGAACAGCTTCTCCTTGCCCCGGAAGCGGTACTTGTCGAAGGCGTAGCCGGCCGCGACGCTGACGAGCGAGCAGCCGAGCGCCCCGAGCCCCGCGTACAGGAGCGAGTTGCCGTACCAGCGGAAGTAGATGCCGCCGTCGTAGGTCGCCAGGCTCGACAGGTTGTGCCCGAAGTCGAAGCCCTCAAAGGAGAAGACGTTGCCGCCGAGGATGTTCCCCGCGTCCTTGGTGGCGGCCGTGACCAGCCAGACGAGCGGGAAGAGGGTGTAGGCGGCGGCGATGGCGAGCAGCGCGTTCACGGCGGCGCGCGAGGTCCAGCGGCCGCCGGTGGAGCGCCCGGTGGGCACCGGCCTGCGGGCGGCGCGGGTCCTGGCGCCGGGGGCGGGGCGCTCGGCCGGGTCGGCGATGAGCGGAGTGGTCATGCCGGGGCTCCCTTCCGGTGGGCGACGCGGGTGACGGCGAAGGAGAGCACGGCCGCGATCAGGGCGATGAGGACGGAAGCGGCGGCGGCCCGCCCGTAGTCGTTCAGCTGGAACGCCTCGGCGTAGGCGTACATGGTGGGCGTCCAGGCGCTGGTGACGGCGGACCCGGAGTTCGACAGCAGCAGTGGCTCGGTGAACAGCTGGAGCGAGCCGATGACCGTGAACAGCAGCACGAGGAAGACGGAGGAGCGGATGAGGGGGAGCTTGATGCTGAAGGCGGTGCGCCAGTCGCCCGCGCCGTCGACTGCGGCCGCCTCCAGCAGGGAGCGGTCCACGGCCTGGAGGGCGGCGTAGAAGATGACGACGTTGTAGCCGAGCCACTCCCACAGGGCGATGTTGACGACGGAGGGGAGCGCTCCGCCCGAGGAGAAGAAGTCGAATCCGATGCCGCCCGAGTGCATCGCCGCGACGACCGGGCTGAGTCCTGGCGTGTAGAGGTACACCCAGATCAGGGCGGCGATCAGGCCGGGGATGGCGTGCGGAAGGAACAGCGCGAGCTGGAAGAGGCGCCGGGCGCGGGCCAGCGCGGTGTCCAGCAGCAGCGCGAGGACGAGCGCCCCGCCGACCATGACCGGGATGTAGAGGAGGACATAGCCGCCGAGCACCCGGAAGCCGTCGCGGAACGCGGCGTCGGAGAGGGTGTCGGCGTAGTTGCCGAGGCCGTCGAAGACGTCGCGCGGGCCGTCGAAGCCGAGCCCCGACAGCTTCTGGGTGAACAGGCTCAGCCAGAGCGCGTAGCCCACGGGGATCAGCATCGCCACGGTGAACAGGGCGAAGAAGGGGGTGAGCAGCACTCCGGCGGCGAGGCCGGTGCGCCGGGCGCCGCGGCGGCGCGCGGACCGGGCCGCGGGGGCGGTGCCGCGGGCGTCCCTGACGCCCCGGGCGGCGGCTGTGGCGCCGGCTCCTGTGCCGGTTTCGGTGCTCATGAGGCGTCCTCGACCTTCAGACCGCTCTTGCGCAGGGCGGCCACGGTGGCGCTCTGCGTGGTGGTGAGGGCGCGCGGCAGGGTGGTGCTGCCGCCGATGACCCCGTGGAGCTGGTCCCTGAGGGTGTTGTCGGCCGCGGCGGTCGGGCCCCACAGCCAGTGCGGGTCGATCGTCGCGCCGGCCTTCGCGTACAGGCCGTACAGGTCCTGGCCGCCGTAGAAGCCGGTGTCGATGGCCTTGCGGGCGACGGGCACGAGCGCGGTCGCGGCGGGCAGGGCGGTGGAGGTGCTCGCGCCGACCCGGGCCCTCACGGAGTCGGGGGAGGTCGCCATCCAGAGGATGAACGTCATGGCGGCGGCCGTCTTCTTGCTGTTCTTGGAGACGGCGAAGGTGGAGCCCTGGCTCATGCCGACGCTCGGGTGGGCCGCGTCCCAGCTGGGCATCTGCATCGCCGCCCATGCGCCCTTCTCCTCGGGCACGAGGCCGGCGAGGGTGCCGGCGCCCCAGGAGGCGCCCAGGTAGCCGACGGTGGTGCCGGCCTTCAGCGAGGCGGTCCACTCGGGGCTGTAGGAGGGCGCGGTGCTGACGAGCCTGTCGTCGATCATGCCCTGCCAGTAGGCGGCGACCTTGCGGGTCGCCGGGTCGGTGGTGTCCACCCGCCAGGCGCCGTTGCGCGTGCTGAACCACGCGGCGCCCGCCTGCCAGGCCATGGTCTGGAAGAACGTCGGGTCGTCGGGGAAGAACGTGGCGATACGGGTGTCGGGCGCGGCCCTCTTCACCTGCTGCGCCGCGGTGCGGAACTCGGCCCACGTCCGCGGCAGCGGGATGTGGTGCCGGGTGAAGAAGTCCTTGCGGTAGTAGAAGATCTGCGGCGAGGCGTCGGAGGGCACGGCCCAGTTCCTGCCGCCCATCGTCGTCAGCTGGACGGTCTGGGGGAGGAACTGCTTCTTCACCGCGGGGGTCAGGTAGCGGCTGATGTCCTGGAGCGAGCCCTGGCTGACGAACCGGGCGAGCGAGGGGTACTCGATGGACAGCACGTCGGGCGCGATGCCCGCCTTCACGGCGTTGGCGATCTTCGGGTAGCCGCCGAGGCCGCCTGAGGGTATCTCCTCGAACTTCACCTTGACGGTGTCGTGGGTGGCGTTGAACGCGTCGGCGACCTGCTGGGACCCCTTGGTCCAGGCCCAGAAGGTGACGGTGACGGGGTGCTCGGGCGTGCCTTCCGCGGGGGCCTGCGCCGCGCCGCCGCACGCCGTGAGCACGGCGAGCGAGACGAACGCGGTGGCGGCTCCCACGGCTGCTCGCAGGGACCGGGACCAGCTGCGGCTCACGGCGCTGCTCCTCTTCGTCGGGGGACAGGCGGTCGCGGCGATACTTCGAGCCGCCGTGAGCGAAGTCAAGAGCGAAAGATTGAATGATCGAAAAATGAGCGAAGTCCGGGTCTGGAGCCTCGCGGGCCTGGAGCCCCGGGGGCCCGAAGTCCCGGGGCCCGAAGTCCCGCGGGCCCGGAAGCCCGGGGGCCGGAAACCCGGAGGCCCGGGGCTCAGGGAGCCGGGGCGGGGGGCGCGCCGCAGGAGGCGCGGATGCGCAGGGTGGGCAGCAGCTCCAGGTGGCGGCGGGGCGCCTCCCGGTCGTCCGCGGCCGCCGTGAGGCGCTCGACCAGCAGTTCCACGGCGCTGCGGCCGACCGCGCGCTTCGGCGGCGCCACGGCTGTCAGCGGGGTGTCGGCGAGCGCGGCCACCTCGTCGTCGTACGTGATGAGCGCGAGGTCGCCAGGGACGCCGACGCCGAGCGCGGCCAGGCGCCGTACCATGCGGGTGGCGTCCTCGTCGTTGTGCATGAGCGCCGCCGTGGCCCGGCCCTCGCGCACGAGGTCGCGCACGGCGAGCGCGGTCGCCTCCGGCGGGTGGCCGGGGGTGTCGGGCGTCGAGTCGAGCACCGGGAGGCCCGCGCCGAGTCCCAGCGCGTCGAGCGCCCGCGCGTACCCGGTGCGCACGGCCTGCGCGGTCGGGCTGTCGGAGCGCGCGACGAGCAGCGGCGCGCCGTGCCCGAGCCGCGCCAGGTGGCGCACCGCGATCAGCACGCCGTGCGCGTGGTCGGAGCCGACCCGGTCCATGCCGTCGAGCGGGCCGCCCGGCTCCGCCCTGCGCTCCACCAGCACGGCGTCCACGGGCAGCCGCGCGATCCACTCCGCGTACGCGGCCTGGTGCTCGGGCCGCGTCCAGCTCGGCACGACGAGCAGCCCCTGCGCGCCGGCGGCGAGCAGCCCCGAGGCGTGCGCGGCGTCGTCCTCCGGCCGGTAGTCGCAGACCCGCAGGATCAGCCGGGCGCCGAGCGCGGCCGCCGCCTCGTGGGCGCCGCGGATGATGTCGGCGAAGTAGTAGCCCGCGGCGGGCGCGAGCATCCCGATCACCGGGCTGCCGCCGCCGGGCGCCGTCCCCGAGGGCCCGTGCCGCTCGGGCCACGACACCGCGCCGTGCACCCGGTCGAGCAGCCCGCGCGCGGCCAGCGCCTCGACGTCGCGGCGCGCCGTCACCGGCGAGACGCCCAGCTGGACCGCGAGGTCAGCGACGCGCACCCGGCCGCGCTCGCGGACCAGGTTCAGCAGGCGGTCGTGGCGTTCTGCGGCGCCTTCGCGCACGGCGGCGTTCTCCTCGCTCCCTCGGCGTCCCCTCTGATCGAACCGCGGGGCGGTTCGATCATTCGATCACTGTAATCGAGGGCCGTGCACCCGGGTACGCCCGCCGGGCTCAGACCGTACGGCCGGAGCCGGAGCCGGGTTCCGCGCCCGCGCCCGCCTCCGCCTCCGGGGCGGCTCCCGCGCCCGCGTCCCCGTGGCGCGGCCCGTACTTGCGGCCGGCCCGGGAGGAGATGCTGCCGAGCAGGCCGCGCGGCGCCAGCCGTGCCGCGCCCATCAGGGCCTTGTAGCGCGGGTCCGGGACGGAGAGCGACTTGCCGCGCGCCAGGTCGGCGAGCGCCGCGACCACCAGCTTGTCGGCGTCGAGCCACATCCAGCCGGGGATGTTGTCGGTGCCCAGGCCCGCGCGCTCGTGGAACTCCGTGCGGACGAAGCCGGGGCAGAGCGCCATCAGCCGCACCCCCGAGCCCGCGAGGTCGCGCGCCACGCCCTGGGTGAACTGCACGACCCACGCCTTCGACGCCCCGTACGTGCCGCGCGGCACGAAGGCGGCGACGGACGCGACGTTGACGACGCCGCCGCGCCCGCGCTCCCGCATCCCGGCGACAGCCGCCCTGGTGAGCCTGAGCATCGCCTCGCAGTGCACCTTCAGCATCACGAGCTCGTCGTCGAGCGGCACGTCGAGGAAGGCGCCGCGCTGCCCGAAGCCCGCGTTGTTGACGAGCAGGTCGACGGGGGCCCTGCGGTCGCCGAGCCGCTTCTCGACCGCTTCGATCCCGCCGTCCTTCGACAGGTCGGCGGCGAGCACCTCGGCCTCGATGCCGTGCCGGTCGTGCAGCTCGGTCGCGTGCTCGCGCAGCCGCCGCACGTCACGGGCCACCAGGACGAGGTTGTGCCCGTCCGTGGCCAGGCGCCGCGCGAACGCGGCACCGATCCCGGCGGTCGCGCCCGTAATCAAAGCAGTCGTCATAGCGGCACGGTAGCGCTTGTTCCGGGCCGTCAGGTCGGTCCCCGGCGCGGTGCAGGCGCGGGCGGGACGTGCCGCGACGGCACTAGGTGTAAGATACATCTATATGGATGAGGTACAGGGCTGGTGGCGCTCCGTGCGCCGCAGCTTCACCGCCGCGCTCCGGATCGAGCGCGTCTTCTCGGACCCCGTGGCGATCGCCAGGGCCCTCGCGGCCGTCGTCGGCGCCGCCGTGCTCGGCGCGCTGCTCGACGACCCGCTCGCCTGGGCGATGACGACGGTCGGCGCGTTCATCTGCGGCATCGGCACTCTGCTCGCGCCGCTCAGGCACCGCGCCGTCAACGCGGCCGCACTCGGCGCCGCCTTCACGCTCGCCGCCCTCGCCGGCGTCTTCCTCCACCCGCTCGGCTGGTGGTTCCTGCTGCCGCTCGGTGCCGTCGCCTACGCGGCCGGGCTGTGGCGCGCCCTCGGCGTCGCGCCCGGCATCCGCGCCTGCCTCGTCGCGATCGGCCTGATGATCACGGCCGACCTGGCGCCGTCCACGGCGGCAGGGCTGACCATGGTCGGCTGGATCGGCGCAGGCGCCGCCATGGTCGCCGCCGCCCAGCTGCTCCCGCCGTACGGCCGGCGGCTGCCCGCCCAGCGCAGGGCGCTCGCCGCGCTCTACCAGTCGCTCGCCGACTACGCCCGGCTGGGCGCCGACCCCGCCGTGCGGCTGCCGTCCGCCCCCTTCACCGCGGCCCGCCGCGCCCTCGACCTGCTGCCGGGCTTCTCCCGCCCCGCGGCGGCCCCGCTGTACGGGCTGCTCGCCGAGGCCGAGGCCGTACGGCGCACCCTGCACGCCGCCCGCACCCCGGAAGCCCTCCCGCGCGCGGCGACCGCCGCCGTGCTCGACGCCGTCGCCCGTGCCCTGCTCACCGGCCGCACCGAGGACGCGGAGGCGGCCGTCCCCGAGGGCGCGGGGCCCGACCTGGCGGCCCGGCTGCGCGAGGCGCTGCGGCTCACGGCGCACTGGCTCGCCGCGCGCGGGCCCGAGGGCCTCGACGGCGTGCTCGGCGCCTTCCCCGCCGTTCGCCCCGCACGCGCGGGTGCCCGGCTGCTCCGCGCCGAACTGCGGCCCGGCGCACCGCTGTTCCGGCACGCCGTACGCATCGCGCTCGGCACGGTCGCCGCCGAGGCCGCCGGGCGGGCGCTCGGCGACTTCTGGGGCAACGCCCTGCCCCAGCACGGCTTCTGGGCCGCGCTCACCACGATGCTCGTACTCTTCCCCGACTACGGCCACACCTTCGCGCGCGGCTGGGGCCGCCCCATCGGCTCGATCCTCGGCGGCCTCGCCGCCTGGGCGGTGCTGCTGCCCGCGTGGTGGACCCCCGGCGGCCTGGTCGCCGCGTCGGTGGTGCTCGTCGCGCTGGTCTACGCGACGCTGCGCGTCGGCCAGCTGGTGCTGAACTTCTTCATCACCGCGTGGATCGTCTTCCTCGTCACCCGTCTCGGCTCGGCGCCGCACCTGATCGCCTGGGGCCGCCCCGCCGACACGCTGCTCGGCGCGCTGATCGGGCTCGCCGTGTTCGTCGCCGTGCCCACGTACCACCACGACCGCCTGCACACGCTCGTCGCCGACTGGCTCGACGTGCAGCGGCGCCTGCTGTCCGCGCTGATCGCCGGGTACACCGCGGCGGGGGCCTTCGACCCGGCCGCGGTCGACACGCTGCGGGGCCTCGCGCGGCAGAGCAGGGAGCGCGTCGAGAGCGCGGCGGCAGGCCTCGCCCACGAGCCGCGCGCCCACCGCGCGCACTGGGACGCCGCCGCCCTCGCCGCGGTCCAGGAGTCCCTGCACGAGGTGGCACGCTGCGGCTCCCTGCTCTACGACCTGCTGCCCGCGCGCGACGCCGACGCCGTGCCCGAGGCGGCCGAGCTCGCCGACGCCGCAGCGGACGGCCTCGCCCGCCTCGCGGCGGCCGTGGCGGCCCGCGGCACCCTGCCGGCCGGCGCCCTGCGCGCGGGCTTCGACGCGGTCGCCGCCCACAGCGGCCTCGCCGACCTGGCGGACCCCGCGGCCCCCGACGGCGTCTCCCGCGCCCGCAGCCGCCTCCTCACCCTCGGCCTGCGCACGGCCACGACCCTGGAGACCCTGAACACCCGGCTCGTCCCCACCCCCAGGGCCCCCGACCGTGAACCCCCGCGCCACGCCCGCCCCAGGGAGCGCGCGGCCCACTGAGCCGCCGGCCGGTGGCGCTTCTGCCGGCGTCAGGCAGCCGTCCTCTGAGCCGGCGGCGGGCAGGCGTCCGTCCGGCTACGCCCGGACCGCCGCCGACGCCTCGTCGGCGTCCCCGGCCCCGGCCCCGGCCGATGCCCCGGCCGCCGCGGCGCCCTGCCGGTCGCCGTACCGCGCGACGTACGCCCTGGCCTTCCGCAGCTCCTTGGCGTGCAGCGCCTCGCCCGCGGCGAGCACCCGCGGCAGCAGGTGGCGCTCGATCGTCGTGGCGCGGAACGCCAGCTGCACCGTGACGTCGTGGGCGGGCCGGTGCACCACCTCGACCGGGTCGCCCGCCTGGACCGCGCCGGGCGCGAGCACCCGCAGGTACGCGCCGGTCTCGGCGCGCCGCGTGAACCGCCGCATCCAGCCGTCCTCGCCCAGCCACGCCTGGAACGTACGGCACGGGATGCGGCCGCTGGTGATCTCCAGCAGGAGGTCGGCGCCGACCCGCCAGCGCTCGCCGATCAGCGCGTGCGCCAGGTCGACGCCGTACGTGGTGAGGTTCTCGCCGAAGGCGCCGTTGGGCAGGGGGCGGCCGAACTCGGCGGCCCAGCGGTCGAGGTCCTCGCGCGCGAACGCGTACACCGCCTGGTCGCTGCCGCCGTGGAAGCGGTGGTCGCACACCGCGTCCCCGGCGAGGCCGCCGCCGCCCGACCGCTCGGGGCCGGGGTCCTCCACCATGACCGGGCCGTCCACGGGGCGCTTGTCGATGCCCGTGACGCCGCCCGGCGCGTCCGTATAGGGGACCCGTTTCGGCCGCCCCACGTTGACCGTCAGCACCTTCATGGCGGCCACCGTAGTGGTGCCGGTGTGAAAGCATCCACCGCCGTTTGTCCCCGAACCCCAAAGAGTGTCTTATGGCCCCCCTAGACTCGGAACCGTGATCGAAGCACGCCATCTGCGCGTCCTGCGCGCCGTCGCCGCCACCGGGTCCTTCTCGGCCGCCGCCCGCGAGCTGGGCTGCACCCAGCCGGCCGTCAGCCAGCAGATGAAGTCCCTGGAGGCGTCCGCGGGCACGCGCCTGCTGGTCCGCGCGGGCCGCGAGACCCGCCTCACCCAGGCGGGTGAGGCGCTGGTCCGCCATGCGGCGGGCATCCTCGCCGGGCTCACGGCCGCCGAGGAGGAGATCGCCGCGATCGCCGGTCTCCGGGCGGGCCGGGTGCGTCTGGTGTCCTTCCCGAGCGGCAGCTCCACGCTGGTGCCCGCCGCGCTCGCGGCGCTGCGCGCCGCACACCCCGGCACCCGCGTCTACCTCGAAGAGGCCGAGCCGCCGCGCTCGGCGGCGCTGCTGCGGGACGGCGAGTGCGACGTGGCGCTCGCCTTCCGCTACGAGGGAGGCGAGAGCGAGTGGGACGACCTGGTGGTGCGGCCCCTCCTCGTGGACCGCCTCGTGGGTCTCGTGCCCGAGGGGCACCCCTTGGCGGACGCGGGCAAGGTGGCGCTCGCCGACCTCGCGGACCAGCCCTGGATCGCGGGGTGCCCGCGCTGCCGCACCCAGCTGGTCGACGCCTGCGGCGCGGCCGGGTTCGCGCCCCGCATCGACTTCGCCACCGACGACTACCCGGCCGTGACCGGCCTGGTGGCCGCGGGGCTCGGGGTCGCCATGCTGCCCGAGCTCGCGCTCGCCTCGGTGCGCGCCGAGGGCGTCAGGCGCCTCGACATCGCCCCTTCGGTCTCCCGCGAGATCGTCGCGCTCACCCTGCCCGACCTCGCGGCCGTGCCCGCGGTCGCCGCCACCCTCGACCAGCTGGCAGCCGCCGCCGCGGCCTGACGCCCGGGCCGCGAGGGCGCCCACGCCGTGCGGACGCGCGCGGACCCGGCCCGCGGCTGCGGGGCAGCTGTATGCAGGAACGTTTCTTCTGTTGGTCGCCGTCCCGCGGTGTCAGTCGTCCGGGCCGCCGTCGGCGCCGTCGGCGCCGTCGAGGCCGTGCCCGCCCACGGCGGCGGACGCGGGGACCAGACGGGTGCGCGCCCTGCCCATCAGTTCCTCGCGCTCGTCCTCCGTCAGGCCGCCCCACACGCCGTACGGCTCCCGCACCGCCAGCGCGTGCGCCGCGCACTCCGCGCGGACCGGGCACCGCATGCACACCTCTTTCGCCGAGTTCTCTCGTGCGCTCCGTGCCGCACCCCTCTCGCCCTCGGGGTGGAAGAACAGCGAGCTGTCCACACCCCGGCAGGCCGCGAGGAGCTGCCAATCCCACAGATCCGCGTTGGGTCCGGGAAGGCGGGAGAAATCTGCCATTGCTCATATCCCCTTGAAACCTGGACGGCATCGGACGCTTCGGATGCTCATGACGGTACATCTCTTGTGTAAGTAGATGTAAATATGACTCTTTGCGAATCTAGCCCCAGACACCACTAGAAGCGAAGAAAAGCCTCTAAATGGGGCATAGCTCTGCGTGAGGGACCCGTAACTCTTTCGGGTGACCATCGTTGATGAGGTCAGGCGGTTGAGAGAACAAGCGATCGGGCACATGCCCGAGAGGCATCAACCGCGCAGATGACGACATGTACAGCCTGGAGGCTCAAGGTGACGCGCATCAGCTGCGGAGGACGTTCATGACATCCGTGCTCGTCTGCGACGACTCCCCGCTTGCCCGAGAGGCGCTCCGCCGCGCGGTCGCGACCGTGCCCGGCGTCGAGCGCGTGACGACCGCGGCCAACGGCGAGGAAGTGCTCCGCCGCTGGGGCGCCGACCGCTCCGACCTGATCCTGATGGACGTGCGCATGCCGGGCCTCGGCGGCGTCGAGACCGTGCGGCGGCTGCTCTCCGCCGACCCGGGCGCGCGGATCATCATGCTCACGGTCGCCGAGGACCTGGACGGCGTCGCGCTCGCCGTCGCCGCGGGCGCCCGCGGCTATCTGCACAAGGACGCGTCGCGCGCCGAGCTGCGCGCCACGGTCACCCAGGCGCTCGCCGACCCGACCTGGCGGCTCGCCCCCCGGCGGCTGCGCTCGGCCGAGATGGGCGCGGCGCCCACGCTCACCGCGCGCGAGATCCAGGTGCTCGAAGGCATGAGCCACGGCAGGTCCAACGCGGAGATCGGCCGGGAGCTGTTCCTCTCGGAGGACACGGTCAAGACCCACGCGCGGCGCCTCTTCAAGAAGCTCGGCGCCTCGGACCGCGCGCACGCGGTGGCGCTCGGCTTCCGCTGGGGCCTGGTGCGCTGAGACCGCAGGGCTCCCTGCCCGTATGGCACGGGCGCGCACACGGAGGATCGCGGCCGGCGGACTCGTACCCGGTTCCGCCGGAGCCCTCCACGGCCCCGCGAAGCGGCGGGCCGCCACCCCCTCTCCGGGAGCCCGTCACCGCGCGGCGCGGGACGACCCGCACAGCGCCGCGATCCGAGCTGCACATCCGGCGGGAGCGCGACGGCCCCGGCCCTCCAGGCCCCTCAGCAGCGGGGTTCCACGGCCGGGGGCCGCGCAGGGCGCGCGGGCAGGCGGCAGCGCCGTACGGCCCACGGCACCGTCGCATCCGTTTCCCGCGCGATGACGCATCCTTGACTGTGTGGAGTTCCTCGGGAACCGGCCGGACGAGCGCGAGGGGAGGGCGCAGGATGAGTTCCGCCGCACCTGCTCATAACGCTTCGGTGCACAACGACAGACGCGGTGCCGCGAATCAGAGTCCGCCAAGGCACCATGGACCGATGCGCGACGACGAGACGACGGCGATCGGTGCTCTCGTCCATCGTGCTGTGGACGGCGACGAACAGGCGACCCACGACCTTCTGGCGCACGTCCATCCGCTGGCGCTGCGCTACTGCCGTACGCGGCTGAGCCGACTGCCGGGCGACGCCCGCCACTTCGTCGAGGACCTCGCGCAGGACGTGTGCGTGGCGGTGCTGATGGCGCTGCCGCGCTACCGCGACACGGGCAAGCCCTTCGAGGCGTTCGTCTTCGCCATCGCGGGCCACAAGGTGGCCGACCTCCAGCGCGCCGCCATGCGGCACCCCGGCTCGACGGCCGTCCCGTCCGACGAGATGCCGGAGCGCCCCGACGACTCGCTGGGACCCGAGGAGCGCGCGCTGCTCAGCAGCGACGCCGAATGGGCGAAGAAGCTCCTCGCCAACCTCCCGGAGACCCAGCGCGAACTGCTTGTCCTGCGCGTCGCGGTGGGCCTGACCGCCGAGGAGACGGGGCAGGTGCTCGGCATGTCGCCGGGTGCGGTGCGCGTCGCCCAGCACCGGGCGCTGAGCAGACTGCGGGCGCTCGCCGAGCAGTGAGGCGCGCCGCCGCCGGGCGTTCCGCGAGGGAGATCTCCGCCACGTACGGGCATCCCGCGGCGCTCGGCGCAGGGCCCGACGCTCGCGCGTACGGCGCCGCCCGTACCGGCGCCGAGCACCGCAGCCGCGCGCTCGCCGCACCGGGGCGGGTGTGGGCGGGCGGCCGGCGGGCAACCGCTCACCGTAGCGGCGCGGTGGCGGTCGGTGGGGCGGTTCCCCGCGGTTCGCGCGGACGGAATCAGGGACCCCTCCACGGCCGTTAGCATGGACATCCGCACCGATCAAGGCCATATGGGGAAGGTGTCATGACTGCGAACGTCGACGGAGTGCCCGAGAAATTCGCGACACTCGGGCTGACATACGACGACGTGCTGCTGCTGCCCGGCGCCTCCGAGGTCCTGCCGAACGAGGTGGACACCTCCTCCCTCGTCTCGCGCAACGTCCGGGTGAACATCCCCCTGCTCTCGGCGGCCATGGACAAGGTCACCGAGGCGCGCATGGCCATCGCGATGGCCCGCCAGGGCGGCGTCGGCGTGCTCCACCGCAATCTCTCCGTCGCCGACCAGGCCAACCAGGTCGACCTGGTCAAGCGGTCCGAGTCCGGCATGGTCACGGACCCGATCACGGTCCGCCCCGACGCCACGCTCGGCGAGGCCGACGAGCTGTGCGCGAAGTTCCGCATCAGCGGGGTGCCGGTGACCGACGCGGCGGGCAAGCTCCTCGGCATCGTCACCAACCGCGACATGGCCTTCGAGTCGGACCGCCGCCGCCAGGTGCGCGAGATCATGACGCCGATGCCGCTGGTCACGGGCAAGGTCGGCATCTCGGGTGTCGACGCGATGGCGCTGCTGCACCGCCACAAGATCGAGAAGCTGCCCCTCGTGGACGACGAGGGCGTGCTCAAGGGCCTCATCACGGTCAAGGACTTCGTGAAGGCCGAGCAGTACCCGAACGCGGCGAAGGACTCCGAGGGCCGCCTGCTGGTCGGCGCGGCCGTGGGCGCGAGCCCCGAGGCGCTCGACCGCTCGCAGGCCCTCGTCGAGGCCGGGGTGGACTTCCTCGTCGTGGACACCTCGCACGGCCACAACAGCAACGCGCTGAGCTGGATGTCGAAGATCAAGTCGACGGTCGGCGTGGACGTCGTCGGTGGCAACGTCGCGACGGCCGACGGCGCGAAGGCGCTGATCGACGCCGGTGTCGACGGCGTCAAGGTCGGCGTGGGCCCCGGCTCCATCTGCACCACCCGCGTCGTCGCGGGCATCGGCGTCCCGCAGGTCACCGCGATCTACGAGGCCGCTTCCGCCTGTCTCGCCGCCGGCGTCCCGGTCATCGGCGACGGCGGCCTGCAGTACTCGGGCGACATCGGCAAGGCCCTCGCCGCCGGCGCCAGCACGGTGATGCTCGGCAGCCTCCTCGCGGGGTGCGAGGAGTCGCCTGGCGAGCTCCAGTTCATCAACGGCAAGCAGTTCAAGTCGTACCGCGGCATGGGCTCGCTGGGCGCGATGCAGTCGCGCGGCCAGGGCCGCTCGTACTCGAAGGACCGCTACTTCCAGGCCGAGGTGGCCTCGGACGACAAGCTCGTCCCCGAGGGCATCGAGGGCCAGGTGCCCTACCGCGGCCCGCTCTCCGCCGTGCTGCACCAGCTCATCGGCGGCCTGCGCCAGACGATGGGGTACGTGGGCGCCGCGTCCGTCGGGGAGATGGAGCGCAAGGGCCGCTTCGTGCGCATCACGGCGGCCGGGCTCAAGGAGAGCCACCCGCACGACATCCAGATGACCGTGGAAGCGCCGAACTACAGCTCACGCTGAGGGCACGCGCGCGGACCGTACAGCGGGGGCGGCGCCGGGACACCGGTGCCGCCCCTGTGCCGTGCCGGGGAGCGCCCCTCGGGGATACTTGGACGCGGCAGACGTAGCAGGGAAAGGCGACATCGTGACTGAGATCGAGATCGGGCGCGGCAAGCGCGGCCGGAGGGCGTACGCGTTCGACGACATCGCCGTCGTGCCCAGCCGGCGCACGCGGGACCCGAAGGAGGTCTCGATCACGTGGCAGATCGACGCCTACCGCTTCGAGCTGCCGTTCCTGGCCGCCCCGATGGACTCGGTGGTCTCGCCGCAGACCGCCATCCGCATCGGCGAGTCCGGCGGCCTCGGCGTCCTCAACCTCGAAGGGCTCTGGACCCGGTACGAGGACCCGCAGCCGCTGCTCGACGAGATCGCGGGCCTTGAGGAGGCCACCGCCAACCGCCGCCTCCAGGAGATCTACGCGGCTCCGATCAAGGAGGAGCTGATCGGGCAGCGCATCAAGGAGGTGCGGGACTCCGGCGTCGTCACGGCGGCCGCGCTCTCCCCGCAGCGCACCGCGCAGTTCTCCAAGGCCGTCGTCGACGCGGGTGTCGACCTCTTCGTGATCCGCGGTACGACGGTCTCGGCCGAGCACGTGTCGGGCGCCGCGGAGCCGCTCAACCTCAAGCAGTTCATCTACGAGCTCGACGTGCCGGTCATCGTCGGCGGCTGCGCCACCTACACGGCGGCGCTGCACCTGATGCGCACGGGCGCTGCGGGCGTCCTCGTCGGCTTCGGCGGCGGCGCCGCGCACACCACGCGCAACGTGCTGGGCATCCAGGTCCCGATGGCGACGGCCGTCGCCGACGTGGCCGCGGCCCGGCGCGACTACATGGACGAGTCGGGCGGCCGGTACGTGCACGTGATCGCGGACGGCGGCGTCGGCTGGTCGGGCGACCTGCCGAAGGCGATCGCCTGCGGCGCGGACTCGGTGATGATCGGATCGCCGCTCGCGCGCGCCTCGGACGCGCCGGGCAAGGGCCGCCACTGGGGCATGGAGGCCGTCCACGAGGACGTGCCGCGCGGCAAGCTGGTCGACCTGGGCGTGGTCGGCACGATGGAGGAGGTCCTCACGGGCCCCTCGCGCATCCCCGACGGCTCGATGAACTTCTTCGGCGCGCTGCGCCGGGCGATGGCCACGACCGGCTACAGCGAGCTCAAGGAGTTCCAGCGGGTCGAGGTCACGGTCGCGGACGCGCAGCACAAGCGCTGACGCCGCACGGCGGGCGCCGCCCTCAGAGGCGGTACGCGGCGCCCGCCGGGCTCGCGCCCCGGGTGTCGAGCAGCAACTGCGCCTTGACCGCGAGCCCTTGGAGGTCGTAGGTGCGGTGGTGCTGGAGCAGCACCGTCAGGTCGGCGTCGGCGGCCGCCTCGTAGAGCGACTCGGCGCGCGGCACGGGCAGGCCGCGCACGCCCCAGTCGAAGACGTACGGGTCGTGGTAGCTGACGCTCGCGCCGAGGTCCATCAGCCGGCCGGCGATCTCGGTGGCGGGTGACGCCTCCTGGTCGGCGAGGTCCTGCTTGTAGGTGACGCCGAGGAGCAGCACCCGGGCGCCGCGCGCGGACTTGCCGTGCTCGTTGAGGAGGGTCGCGCAGCGCTGGATCACGTACTGCGGCATGCGGCCGTTGATCTCCTGCGCGAGGCCGACCATCCGCAGCGGGTGCGGGTGGCCGGGGGCGCGTCCGGTGTGCGGGAGGTAGCCGGGGTCGATGGGGACGCCGTGGCCGCCGACGCCCGGCCCCGGCCGGAACGCCTGGAAGCCGAACGGCTTGGTCTCCGCGCACCGGATGACGTCCCACAGGTCGACGCCGAGGTCGTGGCAGAGGATCGCCATCTCGTTGACGAGGGCGATGTTGACGTGCCGGAAGTTGGTCTCCAGCAGCTTGACGGTCTCGGCCTCGCGCGGGCCGCGCGCGCGGACCACCTTCTCGGCGAGCCGGCCGTAGAACGCGGCGGCCGACTCGGTGCAGGCGGGGGTGAGGCCGCCGATCACCTTGGGCGTGTTGGCGAGGCCGTGGGTGCGGCTGCCAGGGTCGAGGCGCCCGGGGGAGTACGCGAGGTGGAAGTCGCGCCCCGCGCGCAGGCCTGAGCCCTCTTCGAGCAGGTCGCGCAGGAACCCCTCGGTGGTGCCCGGCGCGACGGGCGACTCCAGCAGGACCGTGGTGTGCGGGCGCAGCCGGGCGGCGAGCGCGCGGGCCGCCTCGCCGACGGCGGTCAGGTCGGGGGTGCGGTCGGGGCCGAGGGGGGCGGGCGCGCAGATCACGGCCGTGCGGACCCGGCCGAGCTCGGCCGGGTCGGTGGTGGCGCGGAAGCCGCCCGAGAGCATGCGGCGCGCCTCGGCCGCGGTGAGCGCGCCCTCCGCGGGGGTGTGGCCCGCGGTCAGCTGGGCGACGGGCCGCGGGTCGGTGTCGAAGCCGACGGTGGCGACGCCTGCGGACACGGCGGCGCGTGCCAGCGGCAGGCCGAGGTGGCCGAGTCCGACGACGGCGAGGTCTGCGGGCATGGCGGCGGCCGTCCTTCCCTGGTCCGAGCGGTTGTGGACGCCTGCCGGGATGCGGGCGGCGGGCGGGGCGTGCACGGCGCGGGGAGCGGACGTGCACGCGGCCCCGACGCACGCAGCGGTCAGGCGCACTGTCAGACTAGGCGTAAATATGACCGTTATGTCGCATTGACGGATTGTGCAAGTCGGCGTGTTGTTGCAGGTCGGGACGGTTGCTGAGGGCCCAATCGGAATACAGCGGCCCTCATCTGACGCGGCGCCGCGCCCCGCGCGCACGGCGAAGCCGCCTCCCTGCGCCGTCCCCTGGGCCGCCCCCGCCGTCCTCCCCCCCCCGGCCCGCCGCGGGCCGCAGCCCGCCGCGCGGGCGCGGGAGTTGGGGGCCGAGGCGGGACTACGGGCGCCGGGCGGGGGCACCCGGTCAGCGGCGCGTGCTCCACGGGCGCGCGTCCGGACCCCCGCCGCCGGTTCCGGGGTGGTGTCGGCGGTGGGGGCCCGGCCAGGCGGGGCGGCCGGTGCGGGTGATGCGCGTGCGCCGGGCACATGCCCCCGCTCCGGCGCGGGGCGGCGAACGGCTGCGCTACCTTCTGACCCGGGGGCAGCCGGGGTCGCCGCGTGGGGGACAATGGAGCCTCTGGCAGGGCGCGTTACGGGATTCGCAGAGGGGACGCATGTCGGAGGCTGAGCAGCCGCAGAGAGCGGCGCGGGACCCGCAGCGGGACGAGCCCCGACGGGACGCGCCCACGCCGGAAGAACCCGCAGGTGACGAGGGCGCACGGCCGCCACGGCAGGACGCCGGGGCCGCGCGGGGCGCCGAGGCGCCGCCCGCGCCGACGCGCGCGAAGGCGTCCCCGCCGGGCGCCGGGGCCGCGCCTGCGGGCTCCTCGCGCGACGCGCGGAGCGAGGAAGGCGCCCCCACGGACGACGCCCGCCCCGCGCGGGACGCCGTCGCGGCGCCCGGTGGTGAGTCCGCGTCGGCCGCCGGGTCCGCGCGGGCGGACGCCCCGGGCGGCGACGCGTCGGGTGCGCAGGACGGGAAGCCGGTGCGGGCCGCCGCGTCCGCCCGTAAGGGGCCGGCGCGTGACGCGGACCCCGAGCCGGGCGCGCCCGCGGCGGACGCCGGCGTGCGGCCGGCGGCGGCGCGCGGGAAGGCGTCACGGGACGCCGGGTCCGCCGCGGCGGGGGCTTCGCGGGAGGCGAAGCCGGAGGCGGGTGGGGCGGAGCCCCGGCTGCTGGCCGGGCGCTACCGGCTCAACGGCGTGCTGGGGCGCGGCGGCATGGGCACGGTGTGGCGCGCCCTCGACGAGATGCTCGGGCGCACGGTCGCGGTGAAGGAGCTGCGCTTCCCCTCCAGCATCGACGACGACGAGAAGCGACGCCTCATCACCAGGACGCTGCGCGAGGCCAAGGCGATCGCCCGCATCCGCAACAGCGGGGCCGTGACGGTCTTCGACGTGGTGGACGAGGACGACAGGCCCTGGATCGTGATGGAGCTCATCGAGGGCAAGTCCCTCGCCGAGGTCATCCGCGAGGACGGCACGCTCACCCCGCGCCGCGCCGCCGAGGTCGGCCTCGCCATCCTCGACGTGCTCAGGCAGGCGCACCGCCAGGGCATCCTGCACCGCGACGTGAAGCCGTCGAACGTGCTGATCGCCGAGGAGGGCCGCGTCGTCCTCACCGACTTCGGCATCGCGCAGGTGGAGGGCGACCCCTCCGTCACGTCCACCGGCATGCTCGTCGGCGCGCCCTCGTACATCTCGCCCGAGCGGGCCCGCGGCCACAAGCCGGGCCCCGCCGCCGACCTCTGGTCGCTCGGCGGCCTGCTGTACGCGGCGGTCGAGGGCACCCCGCCCTACGACAAGGGCTCCGCCATCGCCACGCTCACCGCCGTGATGACCGAGTCCGTCGACCCGCCCAAGCACGCGGGCCCGCTGACGGAGGTCATCTACGGCCTCCTCGCCAAGGACCCCGAACAGCGCCTCGACGACGCCAGGACGCGCGCCCTGCTGCTGCGCGTCGTCGACGCGCCGGAGGTGCGGGAGGAGGAGCAGGAGCCCGCGGGGCTGGACGCGACCCGAGTCGTCCCCCTCGCCGCGCTCCCCACGACCCCGCAGCCCCCCGCCAAGGCGCCGGCCGCGCGCCCCGCGAAGCCGCAGCGCGCGGCCGGCGCCGCGGCCACCCGCCCGACCGCGGCCATGGCGTCCGTGGGCGCGGCCCCCGCGCGCGGCGTGCCGCAGCGCGCGCCGCTCTCCGACGTCGTGTCGCGCAGGACGATGGTGATCGTCGCCGTGGTGGTGGCGCTGGCCGTCGTGGGAGTGGTGCTCGGCATCGTCCTCAGCTCGGGCGACGGCTCGGCCGAGGGCAAGGACAAGGGCAAGCAGGACCAGGGGGCGTCGGCGGGCGCGGCGGGCGGCGGTTCGCCGGCCGGCAGCCCGCGGTCGGACCGTACGCGCTCCGCCTCGCCGTCCTCCTCTTCCTCCGGGTCCTCGGGCGCCACCGCGCCCTCCGGCGGTGCCTCGCACCGGGGCTCCCCGAGCACGGGCGCCTCCGGCGGCGCGAGCGGCGGCTCCGCGCTGCCCGCCGGGTACGCCACCGTCGCCGACGGGCAGTTCCACTTCTCCATGGCCATGCCGAAGGGCTTCCACAAGACCGCCACGGCCGGGCAGAACTCCGGCGGCATATTCAGCGCGGACGGCGGATTCCCGCGCATACAGGTGGACTTCACGAGCAGCCCGACGCAGAGCGCGCTCGCCGCCTGGACGCAGCTCGAACCCGCCGTGCGCGGCAGCAGCAGCCACTACAAGCTCATCGGCATCAAAAAGGCCGACTACAAGGGCTATCCGACCGTCGCGGACTGGCAGTTCGAGCGGGAGCAGAACGGCCGGCGGATGACGGTCCTCGACCGCGGCTTCCGCGTCGACTCCAAGCACGGCTACTCGATCATGGTGACCTGCCCGTCGAGCGAGTGGGACGGCTCCGCGTGCACGACGCTCCGCGCCACCGCGTTCGACACGTTCAAGCCGTCCACCTAGAGGGTTTCGGCCATACGATCTTCGCCAATTGTCACGGAAGGTGACCCTCCGCATCTCGTTGCCGCGACGGGCGGCGCCTGGGCTTGCGGACACGTATGGTGAGAGGTCGCGGACCGTACGCAGTCGTAAGAAGCCGCAAGACGACCGGAATTGACGGCTCGGCAAGAACGCGCGACCGGTCCGGCCGACGGGCCGGCGTGGGGAGGCATCGTGGAGGACTACGCGGGACGGGTGCTGGCCGACCGCTATCGCCTGCCGCTGCCCCCCGAGGACGCGTACGAGGTCGCCGAGACCAGGGCGTTCGACACGTACAGCGGCCAGGAGGTGCTGGTACGCCAGGTGCCGCTGCCCGAGGTCGTCGAGGCCGAGATGGTCGGCCCCGACGGCGGCGCGGTCGCCCACGCGGGCGGCGCCGCGCAGCGCGGCCCCGCCGACCCGGCCGTGCGCCGCGCGATCGACGCGGCGCAGAACGCGGCGCAGGTCCCCGACCACCCGCGGCTCGACCAGGTCTTCGACGTATTCTCCGAGGCCGGCTCGCTGTGGATCGTGAGCGAACTGGTCGCGGCGCGCCCGCTGTCCGCGCTCCTCGCCGAGCGCCCCCTGACCCCCTACCGCGCCGCGGAGATCGCCTCCGACGTGCTCACCGCCGTGCGCGTGCTGCACGGCCACGGCTGGGTGCACCGCAACATCACCGCCCGCACGGTGCTCGTCTGCGACGACGGCCGCGTCGTCCTCACCGGCCTCGCCGCAGGGGCGGCCGAGGAGGCCCTGTGCGGGTACGACCCGGTGCCTGAGCCGCCGGGGCAGGGCTCCTTCGCGGACCCGGGCGCCGCGCCCTCCGCCGTGCCGCACCAGGAGCGCGAGCAGGCGCCAGGACGCGAGGTCCCCGAGGCGCGTGAGCGGTCGGCCTTCGCCCCGCCGCCGCCCGCCGCCCCCGGCTACGAGCTGCCCGGCACGCCCTACGCGTCCCCCGAGTCGTACGCCGGGCCCTACGGCCCGGGGCAGGCCGAGCCGCGCGCGGCGGAGGGCGGCCCTTCCACGGCCGGGGTGCCCGCGCCGCAGGGCCATGCGGCCTTCGGCGGGCAGAGCCCGTACGGCGCCTCGTCGGGCACCTCGGGCGCGCTGCCGCGCCCGCCCCGCCAGCAGAGCACGCCCGGCGTGCCCGCGCCCTACGGCGGGCCCAACGCGCAGCCCGCGCTGCCCTCGGCCAACAGCGCGTCGGAGGCGGTGCGCGCGGCGCGCGCAGGCGCCATCGCCGCGTACCGCGCGGGGGCGCGCGCCGCCGCCCGCGTCTCCGACGACGAGCGCTCGGGGCAGCACGCCGTGCCGGGCGGCGCGGCGGGGGAGCAGCGGCAGCCCGCCGCCGAGCGGCGGGAGGCGCCGCCGCAGGACCGGCCGTGGCAGCCGGAGCAGCCGCGGTACGGGGAGCAGCCCGCGACCCCGCAGGACGGCCTGGGCGCACCCGACCCCCGGACCCCGCAGGACACGCAGGACGCAGACGCAGGGGGCACCGGAGGCGCGCAGGCCGCCCCGGGCACACAGGGCGCTCAGGGCGCTCAGGGTGCCGACCCCGGGCGGCCCGCGCCGCAGGCCCCCGCGCCCGACTGGTGGAGCACCCCGCCGAGCGGGTTCGGCGACCCGGAGGCCGACACGGACGACGACGAACCGCCGTCCCCGTACCGCCCGCGGCTCGCCGGCACGTGGCGCGACGGACCCGAGCCGTGGAACGACGCGGCGGGCGGCGTCCCCGCCGGCGGTGGCGGCGACCGGCCGCGCGGCCGCACGCCCGCCCTGCCCGCCGGGTACACCCCGGCCCACGGCGGCCGCGAGGACGCGCTGCGCGCCGACGCACGGCGCGCGGGCGAGGGCGGCGACCCGCGGTACGCGCCGCAGGCGCAGCGGCCCGCGCCGCTCGTCCCCGCGGCGGACGCGGGGAGCCGCTGGGACGCCCCCGTGCCGGTGGGCGCGGCCGCCGCGCGCTACGGCGGCCCTGCCACCCCGCTCGCCGCCGAGCGCGCGCGCCAGGCGCGGATCGCCGTCGTCGGCGCCGTCACCGAGCGCTGGTCGCCCGAGCAGGCGGGGCCCGTCCACGAGAACTGGCAGCTCGCCGCGCCGATCGGCCCGGCGACCGACCTGTGGGCGCTCGGCGCGCTGCTGTACCGCGCGGTCCAGGGCCACGCGCCCTATCCCGAGGACAGCGCGGCCGAACTGGTGCAGCTGGTCTGCTCCGAGCCGCCCGCCTTCGCCGAGGAGTGCGGCCCGCTGCGGCCCGTCGTGGAGTCGCTGCTGCGCCAGGACCCCACCGAGCGGCCGGACTTCGAGGAGCTGCGCGGCTGGCTGCGCTCCCTCGTCAGGTCGGCGCCCGAGCCGGACGCGGGGCAGGACCTGGTGTCCGTGCCGACCGAGGACGGCAGGCTGCCGATCAAGCGCCGCAAGGGCGAACTCGTGCGCAAGCGCCGCCGCTTCGGCCGCAAGGCGGGCGCGGGCCGCGAGACGGGTGGCCACGGCCACCGCCGCGGCAAGGGCAGGCAGCAGCGCGGTGGCGCCTACGCCTACGCGGAGCAGCCGCCCCTGCGCGAGCGCCCCCCCGACCTGCCGCTGCCGCCGGGCGAGGGTGCGGCCGCGCCGTCCTGGGCGGCCGACGGCGCCCGCGACACGGCGTACGGGGCCGCGTACGACACCTCGGACGGCGGCGACCTGGGCGCCGAGCTGTTCGGGCGCGGCGGGGAAACCCCCTCGGCCCCCCGCAGGAACCGTGCGCCCAAGCGGTCGTCGGGCGGCCGCGCGCCCCGCTCGCTCGGCCGGACGCTGCTCGTCCTCATCCTGCTGCTGCTCGTCGGCGCGATCGTCTACGCGATGGTGTTCCTGCCGAAGTCGGGCGAGGACCGGGGACAGAGCGTCCGGGAGGCGCCCACGAGCGCCCCTGCGGCCGCGGGCGGCCGGAGCGCGGCGCCGCCCGCCTCCCCGTCGCCCGGCGGGGACGCGGGCGGGGCAGGCGGCGGCGCGACCGACGCGCCCACCCTCGCCGCGGGCTCGGGCACCCACCTCGCGAAGGGGTACGTGCTGCGCAAGGACCCCGAGGGCTTCCAGGTCGCGGTCAGGAAGGACTGGCAGCGCCACCCGGTCAACGACAGCGGCCAGGTCCGCTACACCAGCGGCGACTTCACCCTGATCGTCGTGCCGGGCCGGGACACGGTGCAGGCGGACGGCTCCGACCCGCTCGTCTACCAGAGCGACAAGGAGCCCGAGCTCCAGCCCTTCCGCTCCTCGACCTGGGCGAGCGCGTCCGGGCTGCGCAGGATCGACGTCGGGCAGCAGGCGATGGCCGAGGGCCAGTACACCTGGCAGGACGCCAACGGCAGGACGGTGTACGTGCGCAACCTCGCGATGATCATCGGCGGGCGCTACCACGTCGTCCAGGTCATCGGCCCCGACAGCCAGCGCGACGAGGTCAGCGGGATCTACCAGCAGGCCACCGCCTCGTACAAGGTGCTCGGCTGAGGCGCAAGCCCCCGTCTCCACAAGGCTGCTGACGCCGTGTAGGCAGTGGCCCACAACAGGCGTCACAGGTAGGTCTCTTGGGTGCGCCCGTGTTCCGTGGCGTCAGGGGCGCTTCGTACGCTGTGGGGGCGACGAACAGGGCGGGGGACGTGGACGATTCACAGAGCACGGGCGCGGGGATGCTGCTCGCGGGCCGCTACCGTCTCACCGAGGCCATCGGCAGCGGCGGCATGGGCCGGGTGTGGCGCGCGCAGGACGAGGTGCTCCACCGGACGGTCGCCGTCAAGGAGTTGACGGCAGGTCTGTATGCGACGGAGGCGGAACGCGCCGTACTCAACGGCCGTACGAGAACCGAGGCGCGGGCCGCCGCCAGGATCTCCCACCCGAACGTCGTCACCGTCCACGACGTGCTGGACCACGACGACAGGCCGTGGATCGTCATGCAGTACGTGGACGGCCGCTCGCTCTCCGACATCGTCAAGGAGTCGGGGCGGCTCGACCCGCGCGAGGCGGCCAGGATCGGCGAGTCCGTGCTCGGCGCGCTGCGCGCGGCGCACGCGGCGGGTGTCCTGCACCGGGACGTGAAGCCCGCCAACGTGATGCTGGCGCGCGACGGGCGCGCGCTCCTCGCGGACTTCGGCATAGCCGCGGTCGAGGGCGACGCCTCCGTCACCAGGACCGGTGAACTCATCGGCTCCGTCGAGTACTTGGCGCCCGAGCGGGTGCAGGGCGCGGCGCCGGGTCCCGCGTCGGACCTCTGGTCGCTCGGCGCGACGCTGTACACGGCCGTGCAGGGCGTCTCGCCGTACCACCGCGACAGCGCGCTCGCCACGCTCCAGGCGGTCGTCACCGACGAGGCGCCGTACCCCTCGGCCGCCGGTGAACTCGGCCCGGTGATCGTCGCGATGCTCCGCAAGGACCCGGCGGAGCGGCCGGAGGCGGCGCAGTGCGCGCTGCTGCTCGCCGACGTGGCGGCCGGCCGCGCCACCGGGACCTTCGCGCACCCGACGGCCGGGTACACCGCGCCGGTCAGCTCGTACGGCACCCCGCGCCCCGCACCGTACGGCGGCGGGGCGCCCGGATACGGCACCGCGTCGGGGACGCCCCCGTACGGCGCCCCGCAGGGCCCGCAGGGCTACGGGCAGGTGCCGCAGCAGCAGGGCGCGTACGGCTACCCGGGAGGGCTCCCCACCCACCAGGGGGCGTACGGGCCGCAGGCGGGCCCCACCGGGCCCGTGCCCCCGGCGGCCACCGGTCCTGCGGCGCAGGGCCCGGGCGGCCGGCGCGGCTCGCGCCGCAGGGCCGTCGCGCTCGCCGTCGCCGCCGCCGTGCTGATCGGCGGCGGGATCGGCTACGGCGTCACGCAGTTCGGCGGCTCACAAGGCCGGGCGGACGGCGGCGCCACCGTCGACCCCACCCACCGCGGCACGGGCACGGGCGCGGGCGGCGGCAGCTCGCCCTCGCCGGGCGGCGGCTCGCCGGGCAAGGGCGCGTCGGCGGGCGACGGCGGGGGCCAGGGGGCGGGCGACGCGCCGGCCGGCTGGCAGCGCGTGGACGCGCCCGAGGGGTTCAGCATCTGGCTGCCCGACGGGTACGTGCGCGTGCCGGGCGTCAAGACGATCGACTACAGCCCCGACGGGGACCAGCACTTCGTGCGCATCTCCATCGACACGCAGCCCGACTTCCCGACCCCGCTCGGCCACCTCAAGAACCTGGAGGGCTCGGGCGGCAAGGTCGGCACGCTGCCCGACTACCACCGCATCACCCTCGACCACGACACCTACCGGGACCAGAAGCTCGCCGCGCGCTGGGAGTTCACCTGGAATCAGGACGCCAAGCAGGGCCCGCCAGGCCCGCGCACCGCCGCCGACCTGATGTACGTGGACGGCGACACCGGCACCGAGTACGCCGTCTACATGTCGGGCCCCACCGCGGACTGGGACGACGCGCGCTTCGCCACGGTCCTGCGCGGCTGGCAGCCGCCGGCGCACCCGGGCGGCTGAGCGGCGCACCCCGGCGCCCGAGCGGCGGCCCTGGCCGCCGGTCCTGGCGGCCCGCGGCCCGCGGCGGTGACCGCGCGGTGAAGAAGGTTACCGCCGGGTACCCAAAGCCGTGGATGCGGCATACGCTCGCCGCATGACGGACGCAGAGTCGACGAAGTCAGCGGCGGCAGCCGGAGCGGGCGCGCCGCGGGCCGCGGGCGCAGGGGACGCGACCGGCACCAACCCGGTCGCGCAGGCCCCGGCCGCCGCCCGCACCGCGGCCGACGTCGTCACACCGGAGCTGGTGGCCAGGCTGGCCAGGGGCGTCGTCGGCTCGGGCGGCTTCGCGAGCCACACCCCTTACACCGGCGAGGTGCTCGCCGAGCTGCCCGTCTCCGACCCCTCCGACGTGGCGGCCGCCTTCGAGCGGGCCCGCGCGGCGCAGCCCGCCTGGGCCGCGCTGCCGGTCCGCAGCCGCGCCGCCGTCCTGCTGCGCTTCCACGACCTGCTGCTCGACCGGCAGACCGAGGCGCTCGACCTGATCCAGCTGGAGACGGGCAAGGCCAGGTCGCACGCGCACGAGGAGGTCCAGGGCGTCGCCGTGGAGGCCAGGCACTACGGCCGCGCCGCGCGCGCCTACCTGGGGCCGCACCGCCGCACCGGCGTCGTACCCGCCCTGACGCGGGTCACCGAGCTGCGGCAGCCGAAGGGCGTCATAGGGCAGATAGTGCCGTGGAACTACCCGCTGGAACTCTCGGTCGGCGACGCGCTGCCCGCGTTCGCCGCGGGCAACGCGGTCGTGATGAAGCCGGATTCGGAGACCGCGCTGACCGCCCTGTGGGCGCGCGAGCTGCTCGTCGAGGCGGGGCTGCCGCCCGAGGTCTTCCAGGTGGTGCTCGGCGAGGGCCGGGTCGTCGGGCCCGAGGTGGTGCGCCACGCCGACTACGTCGCGTTCACCGGCTCCACCCGCACGGGCCGCGAGGTCGCGCGCGGCGCGGCCGAGCGCCTCGTCGGCGTCTCGCTCGAACTCGGCGGCAAGAACGCGATGCTGGTGCTCGCCGACGCCGACGTGGAGAAGGCGGCCGCGGGCGCGGTGCGCGCCTGCTTCTCCTCCGCGGGCCAGCTGTGCGTGTCGATCGAGCGCATCTATGTGCACGAGTCGGTCGCCGACGCGTTCACCGAGCGGTTCACCGCCCGGGTGCGGGCGATGCGGCTCGGCTCCGCGCTGGCGTACGGCGCCGACATGGGCTCCCTGTGCGGCGAGCGCCAGCTGAAGACGGTGAGCGCGCACGTCGAGGACGCCGTGGCGAAGGGCGCCACGGTCCTCGCGGGCGGCACGGCGCGCCCCGACATCGGCCCGTACTTCTACGAGCCGACCGTGCTGACCGGCGTGGACGAGCCGATGGCGGTCTGCGCCGACGAGACGTTCGGCCCGGTCGTGTCGCTGTACCGGGTGCGCGACGACGAGGAGGCCGTGGTCCGCGCCAACGAGGGCCGCTACGGCCTCAACGCCAGCGTCTGGTCCCGCAGTCCGCGCCACGGCGCCGCCGTGGCGCGCCGGCTGCGCACCGGCACCGTCAACGTCAACGAGGGGTACGCGGCCGCCTACGGCAGTGTCCGCGCGCCCATGGGCGGCATGAAGGACTCGGGGCTCGGCAGGCGCCACGGCGCCCCCGGCATCCTGAAGTTCACCGAGGTCCAGACGGTGGCCAGGCAGAGCCTGCTGCCGCTCGCGCCGTCGTTCGGCATGGACGACGCGGCCTATGCCCGGTTCATGACCCGCAGCCTGCGCGCGATGAAGGCGATACGCCTGCGCTGAGCGGTGCCGGCGCCGAGAGGGAGGCAGGAAGCTTGCCCACGGAACAGTTCCCGAACGCCCCCGCGCGATCCCTGCCGGAGGACGACGACGCCGCATACGACTACGACGTGGTCGTGGTCGGCTCCGGGTTCGGCGGCTCGGTCGCCGCCCTGCGCCTGACGGAGAAGGGCTACCGCGTCGGCGTGCTCGAAGCGGGCCGCCGCTTCACCCGCGAGACCCTGCCGAAGAACTCCTGGGACGTGCGCAACTACCTCTGGGCGCCCGCGCTCGGCCTGTACGGCATCCAGCGCGTGCACCTGCTCGGCAACGTGATGGTGCTCGCGGGCGCGGGCGTCGGCGGTGGCTCGCTCAACTACGCCAACACGCTGTACGTGCCGCCGCCCGCCTTCTTCACCGACCCGCAGTGGGCGTCGATCACCGACTGGCGCGACGAGCTCGCCCCGTACTACGACCAGGCCCGGCGCATGCTCGGGGTGCGCACCAACCCGACGACGACCCCGTCGGACGTGCACCTGAGGGCGGCGGCCGAGGCGATGGGCGTGGGGGAGACCTTCCGGCTCGCGCCGGTGGGCGTGTTCTTCGGCGACGGCGCCGACGCCGTGGAGGACGGGGCCGCCGGCGGCGCGGTCGCGCCCGGCACCCGGGTGCCCGACCCGTACTTCGGCGGCGCGGGCCCCGAGCGCACGGCCTGCACCGAGTGCGGCGAGTGCATGACGGGGTGCAGGCACGGCGCGAAGAACACGGTGACCGAGAACTACCTCCACCTCGCGGAGCGCGCGGGCGCCGTGGTCCACCCGATGACGACGGTGGCGGCCGTGACCGAGCACCGCGGCGGCGGCCACCGCGTGGTCACCGTGCCGACCGACGCCCGCCGCAGGCGGGGCGCCCACCGGGTGCTCAGGTCGCGGTACGTGGTCGTCGCGGCCGGTACGTACGGCACGCAGACGCTGCTGCACACCATGCGGGACCGCGGCCTGCTGCCCCGGCTCTCGCCCAGGCTCGGCGAGCTGACCCGCACCAACTCCGAGGCGCTGGTGGGCGCGCAGACCGACGACCGGCGCTACCGGGCGCGGCACGGCGCCGAGGGCGCCGACTTCACCCGGGGCGTCGCGATCACCTCGTCGGTCCATCCGGACGAGCACACGCACGTGGAGCCCGTGCGCTACGGGCGCGGCTCGAACGCGATGGGCGCGCTGTCCATCCTCCAGGTGCCCTACGGCGAACACCGGGTGCGCGGCTGGTTCGGCCGCGCCGCGCGCCACCCGGCGCAGCTGCTGCGGTCGCTGTCCAACCGCCGCTGGTCGGAGCGGACCATCATCGGGCTGGTGATGCAGTCGCTCGACAACTCCCTGACGACGTACCGCAGGCCGCGCGGGCCTGGCAAGGGGCTGCTCACCGCGCGGCAGGGCAGGGGCGAGCCCAACCCGAAGCAGATACCGGCGGCGACGCGTGCCGCCTCGCTGCTCGCGGAGGAGATCGGCGGCTTCCCAGGCAGCAATGTGGGCGAGCTGATGGGCACCCCGCTGACCGCGCACTTCCTGGGCGGCTGCGCGATCGGGGCGTCGGCGGACGAGGGCGTGATCGACCCGTACCACAGGGTCCACGGACACCCGGGGATCTCGGTCGTCGACGGCTCTGCGGTCTCCGCCAACCTCGGCGTCAACCCGGCGCTGACGATCACCGCGCAGGCGGAGCGCGCGATGTCGCTCTGGCCGAACAAGGGCGAGGCCGACCCGAGGCCCGCGCAGGGCGAGCCGTATGCCCGGCTGCGCGCGGTGGAGCCGAAGGCGCCCGCCGTGCCGGACGGGGCGTTCGGGGCGCTGCGGCTGCCGTTCGTGCCGCTGCCCGAGGTGCCGCACGCGCGGGGGGCCGCCGACTCCTGAGGGGACACCGCAAGGGACGCTGCACCCCCCTCCGAGTGCAGCGTCCCTTGATCGGGTCAACGCATGCAAGACCAGCGACCCGCGTAGATGGTTGTCATCCGACTCTGCGGATCCTGTGTGAGGCGCGTCACAACGGCGGGTCGCCGGGAGGGGGGCGTGCGGGGTGCCGGCGGGCAGTCGCCGGGGTCGCCGGGGGAACGGACGCGGCCGGTCCCGGGCGTCCCCGGAACCGGCCGAGCCGGGTGACCGGGCTGCTGTCCCCTGCCGTCCGGTCACCGTCGCCGGGGTGCGGTCCCACGGCGCACCTCAGGTACGCCACACACCCCGGCAGAGCCACGCGTGGATGCTGCTGATCACTGCTCGGTACTGCCTCGCCCGTGCCTGGCGGGCACGGACGCACGGTCCAACGAAGCCCCGGCGCGCCCGGTCACGCGCCGTACGGGTGAGAGCCCGCACGCCCCCTTGCCGAACGGGGATGCGAGCCGCGCCGCCCGCGGTTCAGGCGCGCCCGCGCGACAGTTCGAGCAGGGTCAGCGCGAGGCCGGCGCCCGGCCTGCCGAGGGCCGTGCTGTAGTGCGTGAGGATCTCGTTCTCGCGCGCGATGTTCACCCGGCGGCCGCCGGAGGACATGCGCGCCTCCTGGATGACGGCCGAGACCGCCATCCGTTCCTGGATGAGGCCGATGATGCGGTCGTCGAGCGCGTCGATGCGCTCGCGCGCGCCCTCGATGACGGTGGTGGCCTCGGGGGTGTGGGCGCCGGTCGCTGTGGTCATGGCGGGTGCTCCTCGTGCGGTGGCGGGCGGAGCCCCGGGTGCGGGTGCGGCCCGGAATGCGAAAGCGCCCCGGGACCGTGCCGGTCCGGGGCGCTTTCGGAAGTCGCTTGTCAGCTCAGCAAGCGGCACGACCGTGGCACCCGGACTGGCCGGTGCCATAGGTAAAGACGAAGGTCGTGTGCTCGCGCATACCGGCAGTATGGACCCGCCGCACGGCGCGGACCAAAGCGGCGTTCGCATCCTGAGACGGCCACGCCGCGCCGCCCGGCACGGACCGCCGGCGCCCGGCGCCTGCGGGTGCGGGCGGAGCCGGCGTCGCGGGGGCGCCGGTAGAATCGGCAGGACCGACCGACCACACCGCCCCACCGCCGGAAGGCCGCCCGTGCCAGCAGCACCACCCACCGCAGCCCACTCCCCCGAGGACACGGTCCTGGTCGTGGACTTCGGCGCGCAGTACGCCCAGCTCATCGCCCGCCGGGTCCGCGAGGCCCGGGTCTTCAGCGAGATCGTGCCGTCCACCATGCCGGTGGCCGAGATGCTCGCCAAGCGGCCGAAGGCGATCATCCTGTCCGGCGGCCCCTCGTCGGTGTACGCGGAGGGCGCGCCCCGCCTCGACGCCTCGCTGTTCGAGGCGGGCGTCCCCGTCTTCGGCATGTGCTACGGCTTCCAGCTGATGGCGACGGCGCTCGGCGGCACCGTCGAGGCGACCGGCACCCGGGAGTACGGCGGCACCCCGCTGCACGTCTCGAAGCCCGGCTCGACCCTCTTCGAGGGCACGCCCGCCGAGCAGTCCGTGTGGATGTCCCACGGCGACACCTGCTCGGCCGCGCCCGCCGGCTTCACCGTCACGGCCGCCACCGACCTGGTCCCGGTCGCCGCCTTCGAGAACGACGAGAAGAAGCTCTACGGCGTCCAGCACCACCCCGAGGTCATGCACTCGACGTACGGGCAGCAGGTGCTTGAGCACTTCCTGTACCGCGGCGCCGGCATCGACCCGACGTGGACCACGGAGAACGTGGTGGACGAACAGGTCGCGGAGATCCGCGCCAGGGTCGGCACCAAGCGCGCGATCTGCGGCCTGTCGGGCGGCGTGGACTCCGCGGTCGCGGCCGCGCTCGTACAGAAGGCCATCGGCACGCAGCTGACCTGCGTCTACGTGGACCACGGCCTGATGCGCAAGGGCGAGACCGAGCAGGTCGAGAAGGACTTCGTCGCGGCGACGGGCGTACAGCTCAAGGTCGTCGACGCGTCCGAGCGCTTCCTCGCCGCGCTGGCCGGAGTCTGTGACCCCGAGCAGAAGCGGAAGATCATCGGCCGGGAGTTCATCCGCGTCTTCGAGCAGGCGCAGGCGGAGATCGTCGCCGAGGCGGGCGCGGAGGGCGAGGACGTCGCGTTCCTCGTCCAGGGCACCCTCTACCCGGACGTCGTGGAGTCGGGCGGCGGCACGGGCACCGCGAACATCAAGTCCCACCACAACGTCGGCGGGCTCCCCGACGACATCGAGTTCGAGCTGATCGAGCCGCTGCGCAAGCTGTTCAAGGACGAGGTCAGGATGGTCGGGCAGGAACTCGGCCTGCCGGAGGAGATCGTCCAGCGCCAGCCCTTCCCCGGACCCGGACTCGGGATCAGGATCGTCGGCGACGTGACGCGCGAGCGGCTCGACCTGCTGCGCGAGGCCGACGCGATCGCCCGCGAGGAGCTGACGGCCGCGGGCCTCGACCGCGACATCTGGCAGTGCCCCGTGGTGCTGCTCGCCGACGTGCGCTCCGTGGGCGTGCAGGGCGACGGCCGCACCTACGGGCACCCGATCGTGCTGCGGCCCGTCTCGTCCGAGGACGCGATGACCGCCGACTGGTCCCGCCTCCCGTACGACGTGCTGGCGAAGATCTCCACCCGCATCACCAACGAGGTCGCCGAGGTCAACCGCGTGGTCCTCGATGTGACGAGCAAGCCCCCCGGCACCATCGAGTGGGAGTAGCCGCGCCGGCCCTCCGTACGCGCCGCCACTCGCGCGTACGGAGGGCCGCCGCGTTCCTCAGCGCCCCGTCAGCGGGTACGACACGAAGGCGAAGCGCTCGCTGTCGGGCGCCCAGCTGTTGACGTTGAGGGTGCCCTGCCCGCCGAAGAGGGCGTGGCTGTGCACGGGCGCCGCCCAGTCGTCGGTCCGCACGAGCCGGACGGCGACGTCCAGGTCCGCCGGGTGCCCGAGCGTGCCCGAGGGGAACGACAGGTAGGTGGCGTACCGCCCGTCGGGCGACACGTGCGGGAACCAGTCGACGGTGTCCGAGGCGAGCAGCCGCTCGGCGGGCCCGCCGAGCGCGGGCACGCGGGCGAGCTGGGCGTGGCCAGGCGCCTCGGTGAAGGACTCGGTGTTGAAGAGGATCCAGGCGCCGTCGGGGGAGTACTCGGGCCCGTCGATGTGGCCCTCGCCCGTGTCGAGGACCCGGCTCGGCCCGCCCGCCGCGGGCATCAGCGCGAGCCTGCCGGGCGCGCCGGGCTCGCCGCGCGGGATCAGCACGTGGGCGAGGGTCGCGCCGTCCGGGCTGACGCCGTGCAGGTAGTGGTGGACGGAGTCGTCCTCGGTGAGGCGGGCGCCGTCGCCGCCGGTCGCGGGCGCCGCGTACAGGTGGCCGTCCGTGCCGGACACGTACACCGTGTCGCCGTCGGGCGAGAGCACGTGGTCGTTGTTGACCTGCGGTACGCCCCGCAGCTCCACCACTTCGGGCTCCGCGCCCTCGCGCACGTCGAGGCGCCACAGCAGGCCGTCGCCGTTGAGCAGCAGACTCCCGCCGTCGTGGCTCCAGTTGGGGGCTTCGAGCAGCACGCGGTCCGTCTCGTAGAGCGGTGCGGGCGCGCCGGGGCCCGTGGTGGCCGTCCAGACGACGGTGCGCTGGCCCGCCGCGAGCGTGCGCCCTCGCGGCCCGGCCCCGGTGTGCTCGCTGTCGGTCATGGAAGCACCGGGCCTCTCTCCTCGCGGACGCCGCCGTGCGGCGCGGGACCTGGCGATGATCAACGCGTCCGCCGCCTCGTGTCAACGGCGGTGCGGCCCGGGTGTGCGGCAGGGCGGCCCCGGCGGTGCGGCGCGGCGGCCCCGCGTGTGCGCCACGGAAGCCGTTATGTCCTGTTTTACGGTTTCCCGATGCGCAAGGTGCCCTGGTGGATCGTGGTCCCCGCGTCGGCCGCCCCCGTCCTGCTGGTCGGCGGCTGGTGGGTCGCCCAGCTGCTCCAGGGCCCGCGCTACGACCCGGCCACCACGTCGATCAGCGTCCTCGGCGCCTACGGCGCGCCCGGCTACTGGGTGCTGACGTGCGCCCTGCTCGCGCTCGGCGCCTGCTATCTCGCGATCGCCGCGGGCCTGCGGCAGGCGGCGGCCGCGGGCCGCGTGGCGCTCGCCGGCGGCGGTGCCGCCTCGCTCGCGCTGACGCTGGTCCCCGCGCCGAGCAGCGGCGGCTCGCTGCACCACGGCGCGATCGCCGCTGTCGGCTTCGTCCTGCTGGCGCTCTGGCCGGTGCTCGCCGTCGGGCGCGGGGGCCGCGCGGCGCCCTGGGGCCTGCGGCCGGCCCCCGCCACCGCGGCGAGCGCCCTGATGTGGATCGGCGCCACCTGGTTCTGGATCGAGCTGCACCGCGCGGGCGCCCCGCGCCTGCCGGGCACGGCGGAGCGCGTCGTCACCCTGGCCCAGGCCCTCTGGCCGCTGCTGGTCGTCCTCTCCTGCGCGCGTGCGCCCCGGCGGACGTACGCCCCTGCGCCCGGCACGCACGAGCCGCCCGCCCCCGAGACCCTGCCGGGGCCGGGCCCCGAGACCCTGCCCGGCTCCGGTCCCGCGGCGGACGGCCGCCCCGGGCGGTGGCCCGACCGTACGGGGTGAGCCCCGCGCCCCGGCGGTCCCCGGGCGCCGCACGGGACGGCGAAGGGCCCGGGGCCGGGGGCGTCACGTGGACGCCTCCGGCCCCGGGCCCTGTCGTTGCGCCGTGTCCGTCAGCCGCGTTCGGTGCGGCGGCGCCGGCCGCCGCCGCGTGCCGCCTCGGTGCGCGGCGCCTCGGTGCCGGGACGCTCCTCGCCCCGGTGCGGGCGCCTCGCGCGCGGCGCCGGGACCGTCTCGCGTGCGGCGGCGGAACCCGCGCCGCCGCGGCGCCGGCCGCCGGGCCGCGAGCCGCGGCCACGGGAGGACGAGCCCGCGGGGCGCGCCGCAGGGGCCTGCGGCGGCGTGATGACGACGGGCACGCCCGAGGGCTCGCGCGCGCCGGTGATCCGGCCCAACTCCTCGCCACTGGAGGCGACCTGTGTGGTCTGCGCGGTGATCCCCGCCGCGGTGACCAGCCGGGCGACCTCGCGCCGCTGGTCGGGCAGGACGAGCGTGACGACGAGGCCGGACTCCCCGGCGCGCGCCGTGCGGCCGCCGCGGTGCAGGTAGTCCTTGTGGTCGGCGGGCGGGTCGACGTTGACGACCAGGTCGAGCTGGTCGACGTGGATGCCGCGGGCTGCGACGTTCGTGGCGACCAGCACGTTGACCAGGCCGTCCTTGAACTGCGTCAGGGTCCTGGTGCGCTGCGACTGGGACTTGCCGCCGTGCAGGGCCGCGGCCCGTACGCCCTGCTTGAGCAGGTTCTTCGCCAGCCGGTCCGCCGCGTGCTTGGTGTCGAGGAACATCAGCACCCGGCCCTCGCGGGCCGCGATCCGCACGGTCACGGCCTGCTTGTCCAGGTCGCGCACGTGCAGCACGTGGTGCTCCATCGTGCTGACGACGCCGTCGGCGGGGTCGCCGATGTGCACCACGGGGTCGTTGAGGTAACGCCGTACGAGACGGTCGATGTTGGCGTCGAGCGTGGCGGAGAACAGCATGTGCTGCGCGTCCGGGGCGACCTGGTCGACCAGCGCGGTGACCTGCGGCATGAACCCCATGTCGGCCATCTGGTCGGCCTCGTCGAGGACGCTGATCGTCACGTCGGAGAGCACGCAGTCGCCGCGCTCCACGAGGTCGCGCAGCCGTCCGGGCGTCGCCACGACGATCTCGGCGCCCGCGCGCAGCGCGTCCGCCTGCCTGCCGATGGAGAGACCGCCGACGACGGTCGCCGTGCGCAGCCGCAGCGCCTTCGCGTACGGGGTGAGCGCGGCCTCGACCTGCTGCGCGAGCTCCCTTGTCGGGACCAGGACGAGGGCCAGCGGGCGGCGCGCGGCCGCGCGCCTGCCCGCCGTGCGGGCGAGCATGCTGAGGCCGAAGGCGAGGGTCTTGCCCGAGCCCGTCCTGCCGCGGCCGAGCACGTCGCGGCCCGCGAGCGAGTTGGGCAGCGTCGCGGCCTGTACGGGGAAGGGCACGGTGACGCCCTCGGCGGCCAGGGCGGTGAGCAGCGGGGCGGGCAGGCCCGCCTCCTCGAAGGACGCGGCGGGCGGCAGCGCGGGGGTGAGGGGCTCCGGCGCGGCGAAGGCGCGCGGCTGGGCGGTCTGGCCGCCCCTGCCGCCGCCCGAGCTGCGGCGCTGGCCGCTTCTGCGGCCGCCGGAGCCGGCCGGGCCCGAGCGGCGTGCGGAGGCTCCGCGAGAGGAGCGGGAGGACTGGTTGTCTGTGCCGGGCGATCGGTTCAAGGCTGAACCTTCCTTGATGCGGCACGTGTCAAGGAATTCCCGGCACCGTCGATATCGCGGAACGGTGCGAAGATTCGCTGGAACGGGCCGGGGATGCAGCGGTGAACGGCCTCTGTTCGGCCGGGCCGCATTCTTGCCGGTGCGGTGGAAATTCCGCACCCGGGGGGCGGACACGGCGGAGCCGGGGCTTCGGCGGAAGGCCGAAACCCCGGCTCCAGTGCCCGTGGGGGCCGCGCGGGTCAGGCGGGGACGATGTTCTCCGCCTGCGGGCCCTTCTGGCCCTGCGTGACGTCGAAGCTGACCTTCTGGCCCTCCTGGAGCTCACGGTAGCCCTGGGCGTTGATGTTCGAGTAGTGGGCGAAGACGTCGGCGCCGCCGCCGTCCTGCTCGATGAAGCCGAAGCCCTTTTCCGAGTTGAACCACTTCACGGTTCCGGTGGCCATAACATTCTCCATTCGGGGCAATGTCGGAACCGCCCTGTGCGATTCCGTGTTGCCGGTGATTGCCCCGCCAGGGCCTCCCGCGTGAACGGGGGGTCCGGTAAAAACGAAAGTGCACCTGCCGGATGCGGATCCGGTAAGCGCACTCGAAGTTTTGGGAACCACAACTGCAACTGCCATCGAGCCTAGCATGGTGGCCCTGAATGTGCGCGGAAAGATTTCTGTTCGCCTGTCGGCCGCATGAAGTTTCCCAGCCGACAGGCCCACATTCTGCACTCGTGGCGATAGATTTTCGTCCGCCCTTGCGTGCGGTCTAGGCGGGTCTCCTGTCGCCTTCCGCCCCGCGGCGCAGCTCCTCGTTGAGCCTGAGCGCCTCTTCGAGCTGGTCCTCCAGGATGATGATGCGGCAGGCGGCCTCGACGGGCGTGCCACCGTCGACCAGCTCGCGCGCGCGGGCCGCGATGCGCAACTGGTAGCGGGAGTACCTGCGGTGACCTCCCTCCGAGCGCAGCGGGGTGATCAGCCTGGCCTCGCCGAGCGAGCGCAGGAACGCCGGGGTGGCGCCGATCATCTCCGCAGCGCGGCCCATGGTGAAGGCCGGGTAGTCGTCGTCGTCGAGCCGGTCCGCCGCGCGGGGCCTGGCTTCTGGGGTCATGCGTACCTCTTCCGGAAGTGCCGGGGCGCAGCGGCCGGCGGTGCGGCCGGGGCGATCGGCGCCGGTCGTACGGCCGGCCGCTGTGTCCCGCGAAGAACTCTAGCCGGTGACCCGAGCATGTCTCCAACGCTCGCGACAGCTTTGCCGTATCTCGTGCCGCCGTGTCCCGGTCGCGTCCCGGCCCCGCGGGGCGCGCGGCGTGGGCGGCTGCTTCCGGATCGTGACGGGGTCGTCACCCGCGGGACGGCCGATCCGGCCGGAGCCGTGCGGTATGTACGGCAGAATTCCCTCTCATCACACGGAAGTTCAGGTGTCCGAGGCTCGTGGGCCGGTAGCGGGTCCGCGCCTCGGGCGTAGGGGCGGGGAAGGTGGCGTTCGGCGTGGCGGTGCGGGAGGGTGCGGAGCGTGCCGGCGCGGCGCACGAGGGCGGGTGCACCTGCGGGGACTGCCCGCACGGGGCGCGCGAGGGGCACCGGCGCGCCGTCGCCGCGTTCACCGAGAAGCGGGACACCTTCGCCGCGGGCCGGGGCCTGCCCGCCGCCGTACGGCACTCGGCGAGCGCCTCGCGCCAGTGGGTGTCGGACGAGCTGACGCAGACCGCGCGCACCGTCGCGGAGCGGGCCCGCGAGGCGGGCCGCGCCTGGCTGCTGTCCGTCTGGCGCGTCACCCTGTGCGCGGTGTGGGGCGGCTTCGTGGTCCTGGTCCTCGTCCAGGCGCTCACCGCGGTCGGCGCCGGGTGGAGCACGGCCCGCACGGCGGGTCTTGTCGCCGCGGCGCTGCTCGGCGGGCTGCTGACGGCGGCGGCCACCCTGCACCGGGGCAGGGGCGGCCTGCTCGCGCCGCTCGTCGGCGAGGACAACCGGCTGTCGACGTCCCGCACGGTCGCCTCCGCGTGGCTGCTGCTCGCCGTCTTCTCGGTGCTCGTCCTCGCGCTCCAGCTCGCGGGCGCGTCCCGGCACGGCGACCGCGACGCGCTGGTCTCCGGGCTCGCGCTGGCGCGCGGCGCCGGGCTGCTGACGGTCCTCGCCGTGGTGTGCGCGGTCGCCGTCGCCGTCCGCAAGGTCGTCGCCGCGCGGGTCGCCGCCCGCACCCTCCAGAAGGTGCGCGCCGACCGGCCGCGCCTCGCCGACCTGCTCTGCGACGACGACCGCCGCGGCAGCTTCACCGACGTGCAGTACGCCTTCGTCAACGCGGCAGCCGTGGTCTTCTGCGCCGTGCGCCTCGCCAGGCGCCCCGACCAGCTCCCCGACCTGCCCTGGGCCCTCGCCCTGCTCGTCGCGGTCTCGGCCGCCACGTATCTCGCGGGCAGGTTCGCCGACGGCACCCGGCCCGTCGTGCTCTCCGTGGTGCGCTCACGGGAGGCGGGCGACCTGGACGCGCCGATCAGGACGGGCGACGACATCGAGATCCGCGGCGCGGGCTTCGTACCGCAGGGTGCCGCGACCCCGGACCGGCTTGCCGGCATGGTCGTACGGATAGGGGCCGTCCATGTCCACGTCCCGCTGGTCCCCGTCCCCGGCGGCTTCGCCAACCCCTCCGACGCCCTCCTGACCGTGCCCGTCCCCGTGGAGGTCGAGCCCGGCCCTGTCGCGGTCCAGGTCGTCACGGCGGCCGGCGTCGAGACCAACAGCGTCACGGTCGAGGTCTGCGACTAGGCCGCGCCCGGCCTGGGCCGCGTCCGGCCGGCCGCGGGCGGACGTGCCGCGGGCGGACGTGCCGCGGGCGCGGACCGCGGAGCCGGCGCCGGGTGCCGGTCCCGCGCGGGCGGGGGAACGTGAGAAGGACGTGAGAATGCGGGTTTCCGGGGGCCGGGGTGAGCGTCCCTGGGGCCGGGCGCGTATGCACTGATGAAGCGCGCGTGCGGGACCGGCTCGCGGGCAACGGCGCGGACAGGGAGGCAGACCGCCATGGCACAGAGCTTTCGGACGACCGGCTTGGGGACGGTGCACGACGGCGGCGGGGAGAGGCCGCGCGGCCTGCGGGGCATACCCGCCGTGTACGGGCTGCTCCCGCTGCGCGTCTTCCTCGGCGTCACCTTTCTCTACGCGGGCATCGACAAGCTCACCACCCACGGCTTCTTCGACGCCGGCGGGCCCGGCTCGATCGGCGACATGATGCGGGGCGTGCGCGACAGCGCCGCCATCCCCGCGCTCGTCGACCTGGCGCTCAAGAGCCCCGGCGGCTTCGGCCTCGCGATCGCGCTCGGGGAGCTCGCGGTCGGCATCGGGACCCTCTTCGGGATCCTGGGCCGGGTCGCCGCCGCGGGCGGCGCGCTGATCTCGCTGAGCCTGTGGCTCACCGTCAGCTGGCAGTCCACGCCGTACTACTACGGCAACGACCTGGCCTACCTCATGGCCTGGCTGCCGCTCGTCGTGGTCGGCGCGCCCGTGCTGTCCGTCGACTCGCTCCTGCCCGGGCGCCGCCGCCGGACGGCGTGACCCACGATCCCGACGACCGCGGCCAGCGCGAGGGCGGCGGCGAGCAGCGGCAGCGCCGTGTACCACCGGGTGTGCCAGGCGCCCGCCGCGTCGCCCCCGTACAGCACGGCCGTGGCCAGGGCCGCGAGCCCCACGATCAGCCGTCCCGGCCTCGCCTCACGACGCCGCACGGGTCACCTCCACCTCTCCAAGACCGACATCCAGTGTGAGCGCCAGCACCGGGGGCCTCGTCCACTGCCGGGCCGGACCGGAGTCCTGCCGCCCTCCGGCCGCGGGGCCGGGAAGCGGCGGGTACGTCCTGTGCAGGTGCTGGTCGGGGGCGATGTGCAGCTCGTCGGGCGCGTCCCCGGGCAGCCGGACGGCTCCTGCGGTGGTCGACGCCCGCACGTCGAGGGCGGTGCCCGCGGGGACCAGCACCTTCAGCCGACCGCCGCCCACATGCGCCGTCGTGCGCAGCGTGGTGCCCGCCGGTATCGCCAGGCCCCGCAGGTCGAGCGTGCCGACGCCCGTGCCGAGCCGGTACGCGCCCTGCACGGCGGCGGCGCTCGTGGGCCGCCAGGTCTGCGTGCTCCAGTGCGCGGTGGCGTCGTCGGGCAGGGCGGTGGCCGCCGCGAGCAGCAGTGTCGCGATCACCGTCAGGACCACCGTGCCGAAGGCGGCGCGGCCGAGGAACGACGTCACGACGAGCCCGAGACCCAGCACGGCCACCACTGCGACCAGCGCGATCTGGAGCGCGCCCGCGAAGGGGTGCGTGTCCCAGGCGAGATACGCGCAGAGCGCGCCCGCGATCAGCGCCACGAGGAAGATCGCGCCGCCGATGTCCTGCTGCTGCCGCGGCTCGTGCCACCCGGCGGTTGCTTCCGCCCAGGGCGGGGCGGCCGCGCCCGCGCCCGGCCCGGCCGTGTCGGCGCCGGCCGCCGCGCTCCGGCCCCAGGCCGCGGCCCAGGCGCGGTGCAGGTCCCGCCCGCGGGTGGCGCCGCGGCGGGCGGGCGGCTCCTCCGCGGGCCCCCACAGATAGGTCGCCGCGCGGTGGCCGCCCGCGCCGTCCCTGGCGAGGGGGTCGCGCCACCAGGACGGGCTGCCGCCCGGCACGGGCGGCGCCTTGGTCTCCGGCGGCGCGTCGGACACGCCGTGCGCCCCGGCCGGGTCGGAGGGGCCGCCCTTGCCCGTCTCGCGCCGGTGCTTGGACCAGACGGCGGAGGCGACGGCCGCGCAGGCCAGCATGACCGCGAAGCTCAGCGTGCCGCCATTGCCCAGCATCGAGAGGAAGAGGCCGCAGCCGACCAGCGCGAAGAGGACCGCGATCAGCGCCGAGCCCTCGACCCGGCCGGAGAGCATCCTGCGCCCCTCGTTCTCCTCCTCGCCCTCCAGCGGGATCAGCAGCCAGGCGAACCCGTAGAAGATCAGCCCGAGCCCGCCCGCGACGCCGAGGACGCCGATGACGATGCGGAAGATCACCGGGTCCACGTCGCAGTAGCGGCCGAGGCCCGCGCACACGCCCCCCACGAGCTTTCCGCGCGGGCTGCGCGTCAGCTGCCTGCGCCCGGCCCCGTCCCCGGCCTCGTCCTTGTCCTTCTCGTCCTTGTCCATGCCCCGCGCGCCGTCCGCGCTGCCCGCAGGGCTCGCGTGGCTCGCGCTGCCGTCCGCGCCCTCTGCGTCGCTCGCACGCCCCGCGTCGGGCGGGCCCGAGCCGGGCAGGCCTCCGCCGCCGGGGGGCCTGTCCGGCTCGCCCGGGGCTTCGGGGTCTCGCGGGATCGTCATGGGTCCATGGTGGCTGCCGGGCGGCCCGGTCTCCACCGGCTCCGACCCTGGGCCGTCCCTGATATTGACCCCCGACGTCCCTGATATCGGCGCCGACCCGTGCCCGTCCCGCCCGTCCCGTGTGACCATCGGACACATGCCAGCCGCCGCCACGCCCCGAGCCGCCGCGCCCCAGGAGCCGACCCCGCGCAAGCTGTACCGCAGCGTGGACGGGCGGCTCCTCGGCGGTGTCGCGCGCGGGCTCGCCGGCCATCTGGGGCTGCCGGTGGTCTGGGTGCGGCTCGCGTTCCTCGCGCTGTTCTTCGCGCAGGGCCTCGGAGCCCTGCTGTACGCGGTGTTCTGGATCGTCGTGCCGCTCGGCGTGGGTGGCAGGTCGTCCGCCCAGCCGAAGCCGCTGTTCGAGACGCTGCCGGACGGCAGGCGCAGGCTGCGCAAGCCCGACAAGGGCCAGGTCTTCGCGCTGATCGCGCTGGTCGTCGGCGCGGTCATCTTCGTCGCCAACGTCAACATGGGCCTCGCGGGCACCGGCACGTACATCTGGCCGATGCTGCTGATCGGCGTCGGGCTCGTGCTGGTGTGGCGCCAGGCGGACAACGCGCGCCGCGCCCGGTGGACGGAGATCGGCCGCCGCCGCCGGGTGGTCCAGCTGGCGCGTGGCGTCGCGGGCGTGGCGCTTGTCGGGCTCGGGCTCACGGTGTTCGTCGCGGTGCGCGGCTCGGCCGCCCAGTTCGGCAATGTCCTCACGGCGTCGATCGCCGTGGTCGCGGGCGTCGGGCTGCTCGTCGGGCCCTGGCTCGTACGGATGACGCAGGACCTGTCAGAGGAGCGGACGATGCGCATCAGGGCGCAGGAGCGCGCGGAGGTCGCCGCCCATGTGCACGACTCCGTGCTGCACACCCTCACCCTGATCCAGCGCAGTGCCGACGACGGCGGCGAGGTGCGGCGCCTCGCCCGCGCCCAGGAGCGCGAGTTGCGCGCCTGGCTGTACCGCCCGGAGGGCACGGGCAAGGACGAGGCCGAGGAGCCCGACACGCTCGCCGAGGCGGTGCGCAAGGCGGCGGCCGAGGTGGAGGACCACCACGGGGTCCCGATCGAGGTGGTCGTCGTCGGCGACTGCCCGCTCGACGAGAAGCTCGGCGCGCAGCTCCAGGCGGCGCGCGAGGCGATGGTCAACGCCGCGAAGTACGGCGGCTCCGGCGGGGCCGTCCAGGTGTACGCGGAGGTGGAGGGGCGTTCGGTCTTCGTCTCCGTACGGGACCGCGGCCCCGGCTTCGACCTGGAGGCGGTGCCCGAGGACCGGATGGGCGTCCGCGGCTCGATCATCGGCAGGATGCGGCGCAACGGCGGCACGGCACGGCTGCGCTCGGCCCCCGAGGGCGGCACGGTGGTCGAGCTGGAGATGGACCGCGCCCCCGACGCACCCGCTGCCGCAGGCACCCGCGGTGACGAGGAGCACGCGCCGTGAGCCCGCCCGTGGTCCGGGCCCGTACGGTCGGCCCGTACGGGACGGCCCGCGGGCCGCACGCCCGAGAAGTCACGCACCACACCACCGAGGCACGCACCACACCATCGAGGAATGGACGGACGGACATGAGTAGCGACGGGACACCGCAGGGACGCCGTGCGCGGGTCGTGCTGGTGGACGACCACCGGATGTTCCGGACGGGCGTGCAGGCGGAGATCGGGCGTACCGAGGAGACCGGCGTCGAGGTGGTGGGCGAGGCCGCCGACGTGGACCAGGCCGTCACGGTCATCGCGGCGACCCGCCCCGAGGTCGTCCTCCTCGACGTCCACCTGCCGGGCGGCGGCGGCGTCGAGGTGCTGCGCCGCTGCGCGCCGCTGATGGCCGCGTCCGACGACCCCGTGCGCTTCCTCGCGCTGTCCGTGTCCGACGCGGCCGAGGACGTCATCGGCGTCATCAGGGGCGGCGCGCGCGGCTATGTGACGAAGACGATCACCGGTACCGACCTGGTGGACTCGATCTTCCGCGTCCAGGAGGGCGACGCCGTCTTCTCGCCGCGCCTCGCGGGCTTCGTGCTCGACGCCTTCGCCTCCACCGACGCGCCCCCGGTCGACGAGGACCTCGACCGCCTCACCCAGCGCGAGCGCGAGGTGCTGCGCCTGATCGCCCGCGGCTACGCGTACAAGGAGATCGCGAAGCAGCTGTTCATCTCGGTGAAGACCGTCGAGTCCCATGTCTCCGCGGTCCTGCGCAAGCTCCAGCTCTCCAACCGCCACGAGCTGACCCGCTGGGCGACGGCACGCCGCCTGGTCTGAGCCCCGCCGCCCGCCGCCCGCCGGTCGCGCGCCCGTGACCGGTGACACCGCGACACCGCCCAGTCGGCGGAGCTGTCGGACCCGTTCGTGTCCCGCCTGCGGTTCACGCCGGAGCGGCGGACCGCCTCGCCCGACGCGAGCGTCACCATCGCCACGGCGCGGGCGAAGCGCGGCCCGCCGCGCGCCGCCCACACCACGCACCCGCACCCGCCGAGTACCAGTACCAGCACGCCGATCAGCACCAGAATGGTCATGTCCCCTCCACCGCCGACTCCGTACGGTCCCGCCGATCGTTGCAGACCGGGAGGCCCCTGTCAGGGGCGCGGACCGGCCGTCCCCGTCAGCGCGGCGAGCGCGGCGGGGAGCGCGGGCGCGGCGTCGGTTTCGGAGAGCAGGGCGAGGTAGCCGTCGGGGCGGATGAGCGCGAGGGTGCGGTCGGTCGCGCCGTAGGCGCGGGCCAGGTGGCCCGCGGTGTCGGCGAGTTCGCCAGGGGCGGCCGGGTGTGCCACGACGCGCAGGATCCTGGCGCCGGGCGCGGCGGGCGCAGGGCCGAAGGCGAGCAGGGTGAGCCGGCCGCCGCGCGTCAGGTCGAACAGCCTGCGCTCGCCGTCGACCGTGGCGAGGCCGGTGGCGTCCGGCGCGCGGTCGCCGGCGCGCAGCGGCGCGTCCTCGTCGCGGTCGTCCCACGCCAGGGCCGAGCCGCGGTAGCCGATGCCGAGCTGCGCGGTGCTCGCGTCGCGGCGTACGGGCAGGCCCTGGTCCTCGACGACCTGCCGCAGGCGCGCGTCGGAGAGCGCGAGCACGCCTGCGGCGACCGGCCGCCGCTCGGCGTCGTAGGTGTCGAGCAGCGCGGGCGGCGCGCCCTCGGCGACGGCCGCGAGCTTCCAGCCGAGGTTGTGGGCGTCCTGGATGCCGGTGTTCATGCCCTGCCCGCCCGCGGGCGAGTGGATGTGCGCGGCGTCGCCCGCGAGGAAGACCCGGCCCGCGCGGTAGCGGTCGGCGAGGCGCACGTTGGCGCGCCACAGCGACGACCAGGTCGGCTCGTGGAGCCGGATGCCCGCGTGGCCGGTGCGCCGGTCGAGGGTCGTCTGAAGGTTGGCGAGGCCGAGGTCCGCGTCCTGGCCGGGGGCGATGGACGCCTGGTACTGGAAGGCCCCGGTCGACGGCAGCGGGCAGAGGGCCGCGAAGCCCTCCGCGTGCCGCCACATGTGCCAGGCGTCGGACGCGAGCCCCTCGACCGCCACGTCGGCGACGAGCATCCGCACCTCCTCGCGGGTCTCGCCCTCGAAGGCGATCCCGGCCTGCTTGCGCACGGTGCTGTGGCCGCCGTCGCAGCCGACGAGCCACCGCGCGGTGACCGTCTCGGTCCCGCCGTCCCTGACGAGCGTTGCGGTCACGGACTCGTCCGACTGCTCGAAGGTGCCGAGCGCGGTGGAGAACTCGACCTCGCCGCCCAGCTCGGCCAGGCGCAGCCGCAGTGCCTCCTCGATCCGCCACTCGGGCGTGATCAGGCTCGCCGGGTACGGGATGTCGGGGCGGTCCCCGAGCGTCTCGGTGCCGCCGAGCGTCACCCGCCCGTCCGGTCCTGTGGAGCGGACCGGCATCGCCATCCGGCCGTGCGCGAGGACGCGCTCGACGATGCCGAGGTCGTCGAAGACTTCGAGCGAGCGCGGCTGCACGCCCTTGCCGCGCGACCCCGGCTGCGGGCCCCGCGCGGCCTCGACCAGCCGGAACGGCACGTCTCTGCGGGCGAGTTCGCAGGCGAGCGTCAGCCCGGTCGGGCCCGCGCCGACGATCAGCACCGCCGGGGCGCGCCGCGCCCGCGGCGTCCTTCCGGCCTGTGGCGTCTGTGTCGTTCCGGTCATCGCCTCGTCACCTCGTTGCCTCGTCGCCCGTCGCACAAGAGAGGAATTGCTTTCCAATCAGCGTAGGCGCGGGTTGATAAGAAAGGCAAACCTTTCTACGGTGGGGGATGTGGAGAGCGACGCGTCAGAGCCCGTGCGCCGCCGCAGGCGCGGCAAGGAGCTGGAGTCCGCGCTGCTCGGCGCCGCGTGGGACGAGCTGGTCGAGGCCGGCTACGCCCGCCTGACCATGGAGTCGGTGGCCGTGCGCGCCGCCACAAGCGAGGCCGTGCTCTACCGCCGCTGGGCCAACAAGGACGAGCTCGTGCTCGCGGCGATCGAGCACTACCGCGGCGTCCACCCGGTCGAGCCCACCGACACCGGCTCCCTCCGCGGCGACCTCCTCGGCTATCTGGCGGCCGTGGGTGAGGCGCGCGCCGCCCTCTTCGCCATCGCGGCCGCCGCCTCCTTCGCGGGACTCGCGGTGGGCGAGGCCGATCTGACCCCCGCGCAGGTGCGCGAGCGGGTCATGGGCGACCAGCTGCTGCCGCACGGGCGCGCCCTGTACCGGCGCGCCCACGAGCGCGGGGAGATCGACCTGGACCGGATCCCCGCCGCGGTGCTCGACCTGCCGTTCGACCTGGTACGCCACGACCTGCTGATGGACCTGGAGCCGCCGCCCCCCGACCGCCTGCGGCAGATCGTCGACGAACTCTTCCTGCCCCTGGTGCGCGCCGCGGCCCTGCGCTGAGACCGGGGCGGCGCGGCTCCCCGGCTGCCGCGTCGAGCCGGATGGGACATGGCTCATTTTCATACATCGATTCGTCCGGCCCACCGAGCTGCGAAGTCTTTTCCGATAACGTCCCACGGCCTGTTCTGCGCGCTTCGGCCACACCGGAGGTACAGGCATGTCACGGGAACGTCATAGCGCTTTCCTCGCACACCCGTGATCGCCAATGATGGAACCTCGGCAGCCTCTACGTCTTGGAGGATCCTGTGCGTAAGGTCACGATCGGCCTCGGTGTGCTTCTGCTCATCACCGCGCTCACCGCACTCACCGCGTGCAGCGGAAAAAGCAGCAGCAAAAGCAGCGGCAGGGACGGAAGCGACGGCGGAGGCAGGAGTGCGAGCAGCAGCGCCACCGGCAGCGGAGGCGGGAGCGGTGGCGGAGCGACCGACTCGGATGCCGAGGAATTCTGCGAGTTCGTCGTCAGCGGCAAGTTCGCGTCGCCTCTGGAAGCCGAATTCCCCGCCGAGCACGAGGACGGCCACGCGACGACCACGGTCGACAGCGACACCAGGCAGTACCGGGTCACCGGTGTCGCCTACGACCACAAATCCCCCGGCGTCAAGGTGCGCAAGCGCTACACCTGCACGCTGACCTCCAAGGGGATGGGCGTCTGGCACGTCGACAACCTGAAGATCACCCCTCGGCGACCCGCCCGTGGGTGACGCACCCTCCGCTCCTGCGACATGAGCTCTCCGAAGAACTGTCCACGGCACGGGTAGGGAGACAGCGGTGTCTTTGATAGAGATGGCAGTCGGTTTCATCATTTTCTGCAGCGGAATCCACGAGGCTTTCGTCCAGCGCCGCCTCACACGCGACGGGAGGCGTGTCAGGGGATTAGTGGTCCGTCACGACAGCCGTTCCATTCCAGGTGGCAGCAGCGCCTCCTTCGCAGTGGTCGAATTCGTCGATGCGTGGGGTGTCCCGCACACATTCCACTCCCGATCGTCGGGAATCGGGAAACTTCCCGTGGGTGGCGAATTGCCCGTGCGGTACTCTCCCGCCGAACCGGATGTCGCGCGAATCGATCGCACCGGGAAGAACTTTCTCAAAGTCGGGTTCATTCTCTTTGGCGGGGTCTGGCTGTTCCTTGTCGGGTTTTTCGTGTATTCGGGGATCTGGACCGGCTCGGGGACCCCGCACGGCCGTTGACCAGTGGGCGCTGAACCGTGGTCCTGTTCACGCTGCGGCGCGAACGTGCCGCAGCAGTCTCGCTGTGTCGTTCACGCGGACTCACGTACAGGGAGGGCGGCGCGACATGAGGGGCTCGGGGCCACAGAGCCGGGGCGGATCGGCGGGTACCGACTACTGGGGCGGCTGGGCACGGGCGGCATGGGCGACGTCTACCTCGCCCGCTCGGAGCGGGGGCGTACGGTCGCCGTCAAGCTGGTGCGCGAGGAACTGGCCGTGCAGGAGGAGTTCCGGGCGCGGTTCAGGTACGAGGTGGAGGCGGCGCGGCGGGTCGGCGGACGCTGGACGGCGCCGGTGCTCGACGCGGACACGGAGGCCGCCGTGCCGTGGGTCGCCACCGGCTATGTCGCAGGTCCCAGCCTCCGGCAGGTCGTCGGGCGCGACCACGGCCCCCTGCCGGAGCGCTCGGTACACGCGCTCGCCGCCGGCCTCGCCCATGCCCTGCGGGACATCCACGGCACCGGGCTCGTCCACCGTGATCTCAAGCCGTCCAATGTCCTGGTCACCCTCGACGGGCCCATGGTCATCGACGCCGGCTCGAAGGAGCCGTGGCTGCCCGCCCCCCCCTGGCCGCCCAGTTGGGCCGGCACGCCCCCGGAGCCTGCGCCCCCTCGTGACCCACCCCCGGATGCGGAACCCGCCTCTCCCCGGCGCGGGCGCCACGCGATGCTGATCATCTCCCTGATCGTGGCGCTGAGCGCAGGAGGCGTGATCTCCCTCCTGACGGGGGTGAGGGCGGCGTTTCGGCCCGACCTGGACCCGCAGATGACGTTATGGCGCCGGCTGCGACCCCGCAGGCATTGCCCCGGCGAAATCGTCCGGCCGTCCCGGCACGGGGGCGAGCTCGAACCACACCGTCTTTCCGATGCCGCACGCGCGCGGCTCCGCGCCCCAGCGGTGCGCGAGCGCCTCCACGAGGGCGAGGCCGCGGCCCGTCTCCTCGTCCGAGGCCGGATGCCGTACGAGGGGCAGCGCGTCGCACGCGTCCGACACTTCCACGCGCAACCGCCCCCCGCCCTCCACCGGCCCGTCCAGAAGCACACGGGTCCAGATCTCGCGCCCCGGCGCACAACCGGCGTGCCGTAGGGCGTTGGTGACCAGTTCGCTCAACAACAGCACTGACGTTTCGGCCATTTCGCCCGGGATTTTCCATTCCATCGCCTGTACGGAGAGCAACGACCGGGCGCGCGCCACGCTGCGCGGACTACGGTTGAAGTGCCACTCGACCTCGTGATTCATGAGCCGCAGGCTGCCGAAATACGCCAGACTGGAGCAGTCACGACCTGTGTACGGAGGGTGGTTGTACCCATGGAGAACGCCCCGCCGCCCATGGCATGGCGGTACTGCGGCAACCAGATCAAGCGCTGGCGCGAACGCACCGGCATGACCCGCGACAAACTCGCCGCGGAGGCGAACTGCTCGTACGAGTACGTCAAGTCGATGGAAACAGGGCGCCGCCGCCCCACGCTGCATCTGCTGCGTGTCGCGGACGAGTTGTTCGGCGCGGGTGGGTTACTTCTGGCTGCGCAGGAGTATTTGCAGCCGGAGAAGTACGTCTCGTATGCGGAGGACTTCGTCCGCTACGAGGCCGAGGCCATCGCCGTGTCCTCGTACCAGCCGCTGCTGTTCCCCGGGCTCTTGCAGACCGATGAGATGGCCTTCGCGCTGCTCAAGGCCCACTGGCCACCGCTTGACGACGAGACGATTCAGGTGCGGGTCGCCGGGCGATTGGAGCGGCAGAGTCTGCTCGGCAATGCCGTCCGATCGTACAGTTTCGTCATCGCGGAGGGGGTGTTCCGGAACCCGGTCGTGCCTCGGGACGTGCACAACCGGCAGTTGCTGCACCTTCTCGAAGCCGGGGAGCGTCGCAATGTGACGATCCAAGTACTGCCTGCGGGTACTGCAAACCCGGGGCTGAGTGGGCCCTTGGTGCTGCTGGAGACGCCCGAACACGACCATCTCGCCTATCAGGAGGGACAGCTGTCGGGCGTCTTGTATGCCGATCCGGACAAAGTGTCGGTCGCCACGCAGCGCCATGCCATGATCCTCCGGCAGGCTCTCAGCCCAGAGGAGTCGGCTCGTTTCATCGGCAAGTTGGCGGAGGAGCTATGAACACCGACCTGACCTGGTTCAAGTCGTCGTACAGCAACACAGAGGGTGGTGACTGTGTCGAAGTCGCCCTCGACTGGCGCAAGTCGACGTACAGCAGCACGGGCGGTGGCGAGTGCGTCGAGGTCGCAGCCTGCCCCGGCGTCGTGCACGTCCGCGACTCGAAGCGAGCGGACGGCGGGCAGCTCGCCCTGCGCGCGGCCTCGTGGGCGGAGTTCGTGGCCTTCGCGCGGCGCGGCTGAGCGACGCGGCGCGGCCCGAGCGGCCCCCTTCGGGGGGCCGACCGGCCCTCCCGCGCGCGCACCCTCCCCGGCCACCCTGGAGGCATGGCCAGCCAGGAGGTGGAGCAGGTGAGCACGTCACCGCAGGATCACCGTGTTGTCGTCGGCGTCGACGGTTCGGATTCCTCGAAAGAGGCCCTGAAATGGGCCGTGGCCCAGGCGAAGATCACTGGGGGAGTGGTCGAGGCCATCATCACCTGGGAGTTCCCGGTGACGGGCTGGAGCACCGGCGTCATGAACGGGCAGTTCGAGGAGTGGGCCAAGCAGACGCTCGACGAGGCAGTCGAGGACGCCGTCGGGTCGCGCGCGGGCGTCGAGGTCAGTACATCCGTGCAGTTCGGCAACGCGGCGAGCGTGCTGATCGAGGCGTCGCGCGGCGCCGAGCTGCTGGTCGTGGGCAGCCGCGGCCACGGCGGATTCACGGGCGCGCTGCTCGGCTCCGTCGGCCAGCACTGCGCCTCGCACGCCGAGTGCCCCGTCGTGATCATCCGCGGCAAGGTCCCGCACGCCTCGGAGTGACGGGCGGGCCCCGGAGAACCCAGGAGGTGGACGGATCATGGCGCGCTCCGTGACGGTCGGCGTCGACGGGTCCCAGGAGAGCCTGTCCGCGGTGGAGTGGGCGGCGGGCGAGGCGGTCGTGCGGCGGCAGGCGCTGCGCGTCGTGCACGTATGGTCGGCGGCGCCCGGCCCGCACGCCTCGCCGCAGACCGCCGACGGCAGGCGGGCCTTGGGGCAGAGCGTGCTGCGGGAGGCCGTGCGCCGTGCGGAGGCCCGCTTCCCCGGCCTCGACGTGCGTGCCGAGCAGCAGCCGGGCCCGGCGGCCGATGTCCTGCTCGCCGCGGCCCGCGACGCGGACCTGCTGGTGCTCGGCTCGCGCGGGCTCGGCGCGGTCGCCGGCTTCCTCGTCGGGTCCGTGGCCCTGAGCGTGGTGGCGGCCGCGCCGTGCCCGGTCGCGCTCGTACGGGCCGACTCGCCCGCGCCCGACGGCTCCGACCCGCGGGACGTGGTGCTCGGCGTCGACCTCGACCACGGCACGGACGCCCTCTTCGCGTACGCCTTCGAGGCGGCGCGCCTGCGGGACTGCGGCCTGACCGTGGTGCACGCCTACCCCGTGCCCGCGCCCTACGGCATCGCGCCGGGCGAGAGCCTCGCGGCGACGATGCCCGACCTGTTCGCCGAGCGCTACGAGCGGCTGCTCGACGCGCTCGGCCCGTGGCGCGGCAAGAACCCGGACATCGACGTGCGCCCGGTCGCCGAGCCAGGACACGCCGCCCCTGCCGTCCTTGAGGCGGCGCGCGGCGCCTCGCTGTGCGTGATCGGCCGCCGCGTCAGGGCGCGCGGCCCCGGGCCGCACCTGGGTGCCGTCGACCACGGGGTGCTGCACCACGCCACGTGCCCGGTCGTCGTCGTACCGCACGCCTGATCGGTACGGTCCCGCCGGTGGGCCCGTACGGCCCTGGCGGGCCCCGCGGGCCAGGACGCACGATGGAGGCGGCGCGCGGGGTCCGCGCACCCTGCGGCAGGAGGCCGACGATGGAGCAGCGTGACACGAGCGGTTGCCGGAGGCCCGAGGGGCCGGGCACGGCACGGGAGGAGCCCGTGCGGGTGTTCCTGCTCGACGACCACGAGGTCGTCAGGCGGGGCCTGCGCGACCTGCTGGACGCCGAGGACGACCTGCGGGTGGTCGGCGAGGCCACCACGATGGCGGAGGCCCTCGGCAGGGGGCCCGCGCTCCGGCCCGACGTGGCCGTGCTCGACGTGCGGCTGCCGGACGGCGACGGCGTCTCCGTCTGCCGCGAGCTGCGCTCGAAGATGCCGGACCTCGCCTGCCTGATGCTGACCTCGTTCGACGACGACGACGCGCTCCTCGACGCGATCATGGCGGGGGCCGCGGGCTATGTGCTCAAGGACATCAAGGGCTCCGACCTGCTCTCTGCCGTCCGCACCGTCGCCTCGGGCAAGTCGATGCTCGACCCGTCGACCACGGCCCGGCTGATGAGCAGCCTGCGCGGGGAGGGCCAGGGGGCGCAGGCGGAGCCCGACGCGCTCGCCTCGCTGACGCCCAGGGAGCGGGAGATCCTCGACCTGGTCGGCGAGGGCCTGACGAACGCGCAGATCGGCAAGCGGCTCTTCCTCTCGGAGAAGACCGTCAAGAACAACATCTCCCGGCTGCTCGCCAAGCTCGGCGTCGAGCGGCGCATCCAGGCCGCGATGCTCGCCACGCGGGTCGAGAAGCGGGCGTAGCCGCGGGGCCCGCTACTGCGGCCTCGCCGGCACCCGCCAGACCAGGCAGGTCCCCTTTCCCTGCCCGGTGTCCACGGCCAGCTCGCCGTGCAGCTCCTCCGCGCGCTCCGCGAGATTGCGCAGCCCGCCGCGGTGGCCCCCGCCCCCGATGCCGACGCCGTCGTCCCTGACGGTGAGGGTGAGCGTGCCCGCGCGTACGACCAGGGAGAGGTCGACGGAGGAGGCGTGCGCGTGCCGGGCCACATTGGTCAGCGCCTCGCCCAGGACGGCGACGGCCTCGTCCGCGACCCGGCCCGCCACGTCGGTGTCGATCAGGCCCTCCATGCGCAGCGAGGGGCGGAAGCCGAGGGGCGCGGCGGCCTGCTCGACCAGGGCGACCGTGCGGGCCCGCAGGCCCGTGCGGCGCGCCGGGTCGCGCGAGCGCAGGCTGAAGATGGTGGAACGGATGATCTTGACGGTCTCGTCCAGGTCGTCCACGGCCCGCACCAGGCGGTCGGCCGCCTCCGGGTGGTCGACGAAGCGCAGCGCGCTCTGCACGGTCATGCCCGTCGCGAACAGCCGCTGGATCGCGAGGTCGTGCAGGTCCCGCGCGATGCGGTCGCGGTCACGCAGCAGCGCGAGCTGCTCCGCCTCCCTGCGCCGCTCCGCCAGCTCCATCGCCAGCGTCGCCTGCCCGGCGAACGCCATCAGCGGCTCGGTCTCCAGCCGGGTGAAGGCCGCCCTGCGCGCCCTGCGGGCCAGCAGGATCACCCCGCGCGGCGAGTCGCCCGTGCCCAGCGGGACCGCGACGGCGGGGCCGAGACCCGCCCAGCGGGGCGGGCCCTCGGTGACCCTCGCGTCGTGCCGCACGTCGGTGCTCGTCACCGGGGCCGAGGCGCCGACCGCCGCGCCCATGAAGGAGCCGCGCACCGGCAGCACGAGCCCCCGGTGCTCGTCCGCGTCGAGCCCGGAGGCCAGCGCCACATGGAGGTCGTCGGAGTCCGCGACCGGCAGGGCCACCGCCCCGAGGTCCGCGTCGAGGACGGTCCGCGCGCGCTCCAGCATCAGCCCGAGCACGGCGGTGTCGTCGGCGCCCGAGAGCAGCTCGGCGACGATCTCCGCGTTCGCCTCCATCCAGCTGCGCTGGGAGCGGCTGCGCTCGTAGAGCCTGGCGTTGTCGATGGCGATGCCCGCGGCGTCCGCGAGCGTCGAGAGCAGGGTCTCGTCCTCCTCGGTGAAGCCGCCGGGGCCGCGCTTCTCGGTGAGGTAGAGGTTGCCGAAGACCTCCTCGCGCACCTTGACCGGCACGCCGAGGAACGAGCGCATCGGCGGGTGGTGCGGCGGGAAGCCCGTCGCCGACGGGTGGTCGGCGAGATCGCTGAGGCGCAGGGTGCGCGGGTGGCGGATCAGCTCGCCGAGCAGCCCGTGGCCCTCGGGGAGCGGCCCGATCGCCTCGTACTGCCCGGCGGTGAGGCCCACGGGCACGAACTCGGAGAGCCGCTGGTCCTCGCCGATGACGCCGAGCGCGCCGTACTCCGCGTCCACGAGGTCCACGGCCGCCTCGACGATCCGGTGCAGCACGCGGGGCAGTTCGAGGCCCTGGCCGACGGCGAGCACCGCGTCGAGCAGCTCCTGGCTCGGCTGCGGCGCGGCGCGGCCGCCGGGGCCGCCCCCGGGGTCGCTTCCGGGGCCGTCGTCCGCACGGCGTCTGACTGCGCTCACCGTCCCACCGTCCCACCGTCCGCGCATCGCCCGCGGCGGTCGCGGAACCGCCGTCCGGCCGCCCACGGTAACCCGTCGCGTACGACCCCTTGCGTCAAAACGTTTGACGTTCCTACCGTCATCAATCGTTTGACGCCACCCGTCCAAGGATTGACCGAGCGAAACGGTACGACATGCTCACACTCCGCGACATAGCAGGCCATGTCGGTGTGTCCATCTCCACCGTCTCCCTCGTGCTCAACGACCGCGACGAGGGGCGCGTCAACGCGGACACCGCGGCCCGGATCCGCCGCACCGCGAGCGAGCTCGGCTATGTGCCCAACCAGCTCGCCCGCAGCCTCAAGAAGGGGCAGACCCACACCATCGGCCTGGTCTCCGACCGCGTCGCGACCGTCCCGTTCTCCGGCCACATGCTGGCAGGCGCCCAGCAGGCCGCCTGGGACGAGGGCTACCTCCTGCTGCTCATCGACACCGCGGGCAACGACGAGCTCCAGCGGCCCGCCGTGCGCTCCCTGCTCCAGCGCAACATCGAGGCGCTGGTCTTCGCCACCACGTACCACCGCCTCGTGGACCTGCCCGAGGTGCCCCGCAGCGTGCCCGTCGTCGTCCTCGACGGGCGCCCCTCCGACCCGGCGAGCCGCGCCGACTTCGTCGTGCCCGACGAGGCCGCGGGGGCGCGCGCCGGGGTCGCGCGGCTGGTGGCTGCGGGACACCGGCGGATCGGGTTCTGCACCGTGCCGTCGTACCCCGTCGCCGCGCGGCTCAGACGCCAGGGGTACGAGGAGGCGCTGCGCGCCGCGGGCCTCACGCTCGACCCGACGCTCGTCGTCGAGGCCGAGGACGCCGACACCCGGGCCGCCGACGCCCCGGCCGGGCGCCTGCTCGACCGGCCCGACCGGCCCACCGCCGTCTTCTGCTTCGGCGACCAGATCGCCATGGGCTTCTACCAGGCGGCGCGCGCCCGCGGGCTCGACGTGCCGCGCGACCTCTCCGTCGTCGGCTTCGACAACCAGGAGTACGTGGCCGACGCGCTCAGCCCCGGGCTCACGACCGTGCAGCTGCCGCACGGCGCGATGGGCGCGTGGGCGGCGCACCGCGCGCTGCGGCGCATCACGGGCGCGGCGGCCGACGAGCCGCCCGAGGGCCATCTCATGCCCTGTCCGCTGGTCGAACGCGACTCGGTGGCGCCGCCGCGGGGCGGGCGCTGAGCCCCGGCCCGTACCAGCCCGGCCCGTACCGGAGCGGCCGTACCACCCGGCCCGTACCACCCCGGTCCATGCAAGAGGAACGAGGAACAACGATGTTCACCAGGCGCACCGCGTCCCGCCGGCGCACCCTGCGGCACGGCGCCCTCGCCACCGCGCTGACCGCGCTCGCCGCCCTCACGCTCGGCGGCTGCGGCGGCGTCGGCAGCGACCTGCGCGGCAGTCTCGGGCTCGGCCGCGGCGGGGACGACCACACGCTGACCGTCTGGCAGTTCGAGACCAAGGGCTCGGCCGCGTACGACGGGTTCCTCACCGCGGTGCGCGCCTTCGAGCGCGACCACCCCGGCATCCGGGTCGAGGTCGTCACCCAGGGCTTCGACTCCATCCGCAGGAACGCCAAGATGCTGCTCACCGGCGACGACGTACCGGACGTCATGGAGATCAACAAGGGCAGCTCGGACGGCGGGCAGCTCGCCGCGCAGGGCCTGCTCACCGATCTCACCCCGCAGGTGGGCGCCCGCGGCTGGGACGACGTCGTCACCGGCTCGATGCAGAACCTCGCCCGCTACGACAAGGACGGCATCGCCGGCTCCGGCCGGTGGTTCGGCATCCCCACCTCGGGTCAGCAGTTCACCTTCTTCTACAACAAGGACCTGTTCGCGAAGGCCGGGGTCCCCGTACCGCACGACGCCGCCTCGCTGATGAGCGCGCTGCGCGCCTTCACGGCCAAGGGCCAGGTGCCGGTCTCCAGCAACGCGGGCGAGTTCGGCCTGCTCCAGCTCTGGTACCAGTTCGTCGTCGCGCACGCCGACCGCCGGCAGGTCGACGACTACCTCTTCCTGCGCGGCCGCACCGACTTCACCGCGCCGCCCTGGTCCACGGCCAGCCGCGAACTGGTGCGCTGGCTGCGCGCCGGACACCTCGGCACGAAGCTCGGCGGACTCACGCAGAACCAGATGGAGACCGCGTTCCTCGCCGGCAAGTACCCCCTCATGGCCGACAACTCCCCGGTGTTCTCCACCGTGGGCCGGAGCGCCGACTTCGACTGGGGCACCTTCGCCTTCCCCGGCGCGCAGCTCACCGAGGGCCTCACGGGCCAGCTGCTCAGCGTCCCCGCGCGGGCGCGCCACAAAGACCTCGCGTACGACTTCATCAGCGACGTGCTCGCCAAGCCCGCGCAGGACACCGTGGGCCGCGAGGGCGGGCTGCCGCTGCGCTCCGACCCGGCCGCCATCACCGACCCCCGCACCCGGCGCTTCACGGCGCAGTTCGACGCGCTGAAGAAGCGCGACGCCTTCGCGTACTTCCCCGACTACCCGGTCACCGGGCTCCTCGAATTCCTGGAGAGCCGGCTCCAGGGCCTGGCGAGCGGGGACGTCTCCGCGAGCCGCTTCGACCGCGAGCTCCAGGCCTTCTACGACGACGGGCGGGCGCGGCTCGGGCGCTGACCCGGCCCGGCCCGTGTACCGCACCCGCTTGTACCTGCGCCGCCACCCCGTCCGTACCCGGGCTCTGCCCGTCCCCACGCCCCACCCACCTCACACGCCCCACCCCAGGAGAACCACCGTGGCAACCCTCCCCGACACCGCAGCGCCGCCCCCGCGGCCCCGGCCCCGGCGGCGCCGCGGGCCTTGTGGCTACTGGTGGTACGTCGTGCCCATGGCGGTCGGCTTCGCGGGCATCGTGCTCGCGCCGTTCGTCGCCAACGTCGTCACCAGCCTGTTCTCCTGGCTCGGCGGCGCCGCCCCGATGCACTTCGTCGGCCTCGGCAACTACCGCGAGCTGTTCACCGACGCGACCTTCTGGCGCTCCTTCGAGAACAGCGTCTACATGGTCGTCGCGGTCGTCGTCGTGCCCACCGTCATCGGGCTCGTCATCGCCGCCGTGCTGTTCGACTACCTCGGGCGGCGCTTCGGCGACCGCGTGGTCAGCGTGCTGCGCGCCACCTTCTACCTGCCGCAGATCCTGCCCATCGCCGTCGCGGGCGTGCTGTGGAGCTGGATACTCGCCCAGCGCGACGGCGCGGTCAACGCCGTGCTGCGCGCGCTCGGCGCGCACGACACCCCGGACTGGCTCGGCGACCCGCACATCGCCGTCTACTCCGTGATGCTGGTGCTCGTCTGGCTCCAGACCGGCTACCCGGTGCTGATCTTCATGGCCGCGCTCCAGCGGCTCGACCCCGAGCTCCACGAGGCCGCGGAGGTGGACGGCGCGGGCTGGTGGCGGCGGTTCTTCGCCGTCACGCTGCCGCAGATACGCCCCGAGGTCTTCGTCGTCGTGCTCACCGCGACCGTCGGCGCGCTGAAGGTGTTCGCGCCGGTCCTCATCCTCACGCAGGGCGGGCCGCAGAACTCCACGTACGTGCCCTCGTACTACTCCTACCTCAACTTCTTCGAGTACTCCCGGGTCGGCTACGGCGCCGCCATCGCGACCGTGATGAGCGTGCTCATCCTGGTGGTGGCGACGCTGCTGCTCGCCTGGCAGCGCAGCGCGAAGGGACGAAGCATGACCGCCCCCGTCACCCCTGGCGCCGCCCAGGCCGCGCCGCCGCGCGCGGCAGGACGGGCGCCGCGCCCCAGGCCGCACCGGTTCAGGTCCGAGCGCTTCCGCGCCGGGCGCGGGCAGGGCCCCGCCCGCTGGTTCGTGCTCGCCGCGATGTCGCTCGCGGCGCTGCTCGTCGCCTCGCCGTTCCTGCTGCTGATCCTCAACTCGGTGAAGACCGAGGCGGGTTACGCGCGGGGAGGGCCGCTCTCCTGGCCCACCTCGCTCTCCTTCAGCGCCTGGTCCAAGTACATCGCCGACGTCGACTACCCCGCGGCGCTCGTCAACTCGGTCCTGATCTCGGGGCTCGTCGCGGTCTTCGGCGTCGCCGTGGGCCTGCTGGCCGCGTACGCCATCGGGATCGGCCGCATCCGGGGCAGGACCGCGATCACCGGCGTCCTGCTGTTCGCCACGATGCTGCCCCAAGAGGCGCTGCTCTACCCGCTGTTCAGCGGCGCCCAGGCGCTCGGCCTGCGCAACACCATCTGGTCCGTGGTGATCGTCTTCACCGTGCTCCAGGGCGCGTACGGCACCTATCTGCTGTCGTCGCTGCTCTCGACGTTCCCGCGCTCCGTGCTTGAGGCGGCGGCCCTGGACGGCGCGGGCCGCTTCCGCATCCTGTGGCGGATCGTGCTGCCCGCGATGCGGCCCACCCTCAGCGTGCTGCTGGTCTTCTTCTTCATCTGGACGTGGAACGAGTTCTACATCCCCATGGTGATGCTCACCGACCCCGGCTCGCAGACCGTGCCCATCGCGCTGTCCACGCTCAAGGGCCAGAACACCATCGACATCACCGAACTCAACGCGGGGTCGCTGCTGTCGCTGCTCCCCACCCTCCTCTTCTTCCTCCTCTTCCAGCGGACGCTCACCCGGGGGGTGACGGCGGGCGCGATGAAGTAGGCCCCCGAGACCCCGTCCCCCTGGCGCCACGCACCCATGCACGCGCCCACGCACCACCCGCATCACGAAAGCGAGCCCCGTGTACGTCTCCTGGAACCGTCTGATGTCCGCCCCGACCGCGGTGCGCAGCCGGTCGATCAACGCAGAGAACCCGACCGGCGCCCCGGGCGCCGCGGCGCGGGAGGCGTCGCCGCTCGGCCCAGGACGCAAGGGGCGCGCGTACCTGCCGCTGCCCGCGGGCGAGACCCTGACGCTCGCCGAGATCGAGGGCCCCGGCGTGATCAGGCACCTCTGGATCACCGTCGCCGACTCCACGCCCGCTGGCCCCTTCGTCCTGCGCGACCTGGTGCTGCGGGCCCACTGGGACGGCGACCCCAATCCGGCGGTCGAGGTGCCGCTCGGCGACTTCTTCTGCAACGGCTTCGGCACGCGGGCCCAGGTCACCTCCCTGCCGATCACCGTCGCGCCGACCGGCGGCATGAACTGCTACTTCCCGATGCCGTTCCGCGAGGGCGCGCGCCTCACCCTGGAGAGCCAGCACCCGGGCGACCTGGAGCACGTGTTCTTCCAGGTCGACTACACGGTCGGGGACGAACTCCCCGCCGACCTCGCCACGTTCCACGCCCAGTGGCGCCGCACCCGCGGCGGCGGCGAGCCCGGCACGGACCACACCATCCTCGACGGCGTACGGGGCGGCGGCCACTACGTCGGCACGTACATCGCCCTCACCGCGCTCGAACGCTACTGGTGGGGCGAGGGCGAGGTGAAGTTCTTCGTCGACGCGGACGAGGAGCACCCGACCCTGTGCAGCACGGGCCTCGAAGACTACGCGGGCGGCGCGTGGGCCTTCCAGAACGCGCTGGCGCACACCCCGGAGCCGCAGCCGATCCCGTTCAGCGCCCCGTACTTCGGCTACCCGCACAGCGCCCACACCGACACCACGAAGGCGTCCCCCTTCGCCGTCGCCATGCCCCCCACGCACGGCCTCTACCGCTGGCACCTCCCCGACCCGGTCGTCTTCACCGAGCGTCTGCGCGTCACCCTCCAGCAGATCGGCGCCTGGGACCACGGCCTCTTCGAACGCAGCGACGACATCTGCACCACCGCCTACTGGTACCAGACCGCCCCCCACACCCCCTTCCCCCCACTCCCCACCGCCCCGGGGCGGCGGCCACGCTGACCCACGCCGCCCGCCGGCCCGGGAAACCGTCGCGTCAGGCCGTCGGGGCGCAGCGCCAGGGGGTGGCGTGGGTGTGGCCTGTGGCGTCGGTGAGGATGCCGCGGATGCACTCGTCGGGGGCCGTGGCCAGGTGGCCGGAGAGCTGGGCGCGGCCGTGGCGGGTGGCGGTGGTGCCGAACCAGTCGGTGAAGGCCGTGAGGCGGTGGTCCCTGCGCTGGTAGCCGAGGCGTACGCGGGTCTCGGGGCGCCCGTCGTACTGTACGTACCGGGTGGTGAAGCCCCCGGCGCCGCCGATCGGGCCCTCGATGCACAGGCGGCCGGACGCGAGGTCGCCGCAGCCGCGCGGGGCGGGGGTCACCGGGGCCAGCAGGAGGAGGGAGCCTGCGGCCAGGCAGGCTCCCGCGGCGCGCACGGCGGTGACTCGTCTCACGGCGGTCGTCCCTTCTGGCCGGCCCCCTGTGCGTGTGCGGATGCTCGCACGCGCCGCCCGCCGGCGGGTGGCCGGTGCGCGGACGGCGTGTCCGCGCCCATCCTGACCCGGGCGCCCGGCACCGGCCCCCCGGGCTACGCCGGACGGGTGGCACCCGCGAACGGCATCTCGTCGACCGGCGCCACCTGCACCGGCGCGCCCGGGTGCGGGGCGTGGATCATCTTGCCGCCGCCGACGTACATCCCGACGTGGCTGATCCCGGAGTAGAAGAACACCAGGTCGCCGGGGGCCAGCTGGGACTTCGCGACGCGGCGGCCCGCGCCGATCTGGGTGTAGGTGGTGCGCGGCAGCGACACGCCCGCCGCCCGCCAGGCGGCCTGCGTCAGGCCGGAGCAGTCGAAGGCGTTCGGGCCGGTCGCGCCCCAGACGTACGGCTTGCCGAGCGCGCGGTACGCGAAGGCGACGGCGGCCGCGGCCCGCGCGTCGGGGGCGGCCGCCTGGCGCGGCACGGCGGCGGTGCGCTGCACACCGGCGGCGGCCCCGGTGCCCGCCTGGACCGCGGTGCGCTCGGGCGCGCTCAGCCGGTCGAGCAGCTGCCGCGCGGTGGTGAGCTTGTCGTGGATCTCGCTCTTGTGGCGCGCGAGCTGCTTCTGCTGCGCGGTGAGCGTGGCGAGCCTGCTGTCGGCCGCGGTGCGCAGCCGCCCGAGCTGGGTGAGTTCCGTGCGGACGCGCTCGACCGCCTTCGCGTTGCGCGTCCCCGCGCGCTGCGCCGCCGACGCGTTCTCCAGGAACGTGTCGGGGTCGGGCGAGAGCGCGAGCTGCATCGAAGGGTCGAGGCCGCCCGCGCGGTACTGCGCGGTCACGACCGAACCGAGCGCGTCGCGCGCCGAGTTGAGCCGGCCCTGGGTGCGGGCCGCCTCGTCACGCAGCGAGTCGAGCGACGAACGCGCCCTGTCCGCCTTCTCCTTCGCGCCGTCGTACTTCTGAGTCGCCGTCTCCGCCTGCCGGTACAAGCCGTCGACCTCGGCCTTCACCTGCGCGGGCGTCCGGCTCGGCTCCGCCTGCGCGGGGGCGGTGGACGCGGCGGCGGCCGCGGCGCCCGCGAGCGCCAGGGTCGCGGCGGTCGCGGTGCGGCCCGTGGGCCCCTGGAGCACGGCCCCGGCGAAGCCGGAGAGGGTGAAGGGCCGCGGGCGCTTCGCGCGTTTTCGGTGCGTCGACATGGAGAGGACGCTAGGCCGCCAGGTCACGGAACGGCATCGGGAAGAACGGAACTGGCGTGACCTGAGAGCCGCTGGCGCTTCCGTGGTGCCGCATGGCCGCTCTGTGACCGATGGTGCCCGGGTGCGGGGGAGGAGTGATCGTCCGGAGGCGTTGGTCGGATGATCCGGCCACGCGGGCGGGGGCTGGGCCGCGGGCGCGTCAGGCCGGGCGCACCGCGCCGTAGATCGGCATCGAGTAGATCGACTCCTCGCGCACGTCCGCGCCGGGGTGCGGCGCGTGGATCATCATGCCGCCGCCGATGTACATCCCGACGTGGCTGATGTCGGAGTAGAAGAACACCAGGTCGCCAGGGGCCAGGTCGTCCGTGGAGACCCGGGTGCCCGCGTCGACCTGGTCGTACGTCGTACGGGGCAGGTCCACGCCCGCCGCGCGCCAGGCCGCCTGCGTCAGGCCCGAGCAGTCGTACGAACTGGGGCCCGTCGCGCCCCACACGTACGGCTTGCCGATCTGCGCCCGCGCGAAGGCGAGCGCCTTCCCGGCCTTCGTGGCGGAGGGTGGCGCGGCCGTGCCCGTACCGCCGCCCGTGCCCGTGCCGGCCGGCGGCTGCTGCGCGGACTGCCGCGCCGCCTGCTGCCGCCTGGCCTCGGCGCGGTCCCGCGCCTCCTGCGCGGCCTTGGCCTGCGCCTTCTTGCGGGCCGCCGCCTCCTTCTGCCTCTGCAGCGCCGCCAGCCGCGCCTTCTCCTGCGCGGTCAGGCGCGAGAGCAGGGCCCGCGCGTCCCCGAGCTTCTGCTGGATCTGCGCCTTGCTCGCCCGCAGCTTCGCCTGGGACGCCGTCAGCGACCTCAGCTGCTCCGTCGCCCGCGTGCGCTTCTTCGCCGCCGCGGCCTGCTGGCTGCGGAAGTCGGCGAGCACGCCGTTCTGCCGGTCGCTGAGCCGGCCCATCAGATGCGTCTCGTCGAAGTACGACTGCGGGCTGTCGGCGAAGATCAGCGCGGCCGTCGGGGTGACCGCGCCCTGCCGGTACTGCGCCGCCGCGTACAGGCCGAGTGTCCGTCTGGACTCGTTCATCCGGTCGGTGCGCCGCGCGATGTCGTCGAGCAGGCCGTCCAGCGCCCTCCGCTGCCTGCCGGTGGACTCCTTCGCCCGGTCGTAGTCCTCCGTCGCCGCCCCCGCCTCGCGGTACAGGTCGTCCACCCGCTTCTGCACCTCCTCGATCGAGGCCCCCGGCGCGGTCGGCGCCGCCGTCGCGGTCCCTGAGGCGGTGCCGAGCAGCGCGGCGGACGCGAGCGCGGCCGTGGTGAGCCCCACGGCGGGGGACCCTGCGCGGACGAGGCCGCTGCTGTGCGGCTTGCGGTGCGATGCCATGGCGGGCATCTCCTTCCGGGCGCTTCCGGCGGCGGCGCGCCGTTCTGCGGGGGCGGCGGTCGGCGGCCCCGCGGACGCCTGTGGGGCGCCAGGGGCGGGTGGGGCGGCCGTTCGAACGAGCACGCTAGCCAACCCCGACCCCGCTGGGAAGGACGATGCGCGATTGGTCCGATACATTCCCGAGACTTTTCCGTGACCTGGGTCGCACGCCCCGAGGCGGGTCCGACCGCTCCCGCGGCCGGTGCGGGCGACTCCCCGCGGGCTGTCGCAGGGACGGCCTAGACTCGGGGAGCGATGAGCAGCCTCTTTGACGACAATTTCCTTGCGGACCTCCAGCCCCCAGGCGAGGAGCCTCCGCCGCCCGAGGACACCGCTCCCGAGCAGGTGCCCGACGACCTCTTCGAGGGAGCGTTCCACGTGCCCGCGGCCAGGGATGCGTACCACCGCGACGGTGCCCCGCGCACCGTCGTGGACCCCGCGGCGCTGCTCGAAGGGCTCAACGACGAGCAGCGCGCCGCCGTCGTGCACACGGGCTCGCCGCTGCTCATCGTCGCGGGCGCGGGCTCGGGCAAGACGCGCGTGCTCACGCACCGCATCGCCCACCTGCTGGCCACGCGCAACGTGCACCCCGGCCAGATACTGGCCATCACCTTCACCAACAAGGCCGCGGGCGAGATGAAGGAGCGCGTCGAGCAGCTCGTCGGCCCGCGCGCCGGCGCCATGTGGGTGATGACGTTCCACAGCGCGTGCGTGCGCATCCTGCGCCGCGAGTCCAAGAAGCTCGGCTTCACGTCGTCGTTCTCGATCTACGACGCCGCCGACTCGAAGCGGCTCATGGCGCTGGTCTGCCGCGACCTGGAGCTCGACCCGAAGCGGTACCCGCCCAAGTCGTTCTCCGCCAAGGTCTCCAACCTCAAGAACGAGCTCATCGACGAGGAGACCTTCGCCGACCAGGCCGCCGACAATTTCGAGAAGACGCTCGCCGAGGCGTACCGGATGTACCAGGCGCGGCTGCGCGAGGCCAACGCCCTGGACTTCGACGACATCATCATGACCGCGGTCCACCTCTTCCAGGCGTTCCCCGACGTCGCCGAGCACTACAGGCGCCGCTTCCGGCACGTCCTGGTCGACGAGTACCAGGACACGAACATCGCCCAGTACACCCTCGTACGGGAGCTGGTCGGCCCCTCCGGTGCCGACGAGTCCACCGGCGAGGCGCACGACCCGGCCGAGCTGTGCGTCGTCGGCGACGCGGACCAGTCGATCTACGCGTTCCGCGGCGCCACGATCCGCAACATCCTCCAGTTCGAGGAGGACTACCCGGACGCGACGACGATCCTGCTGGAGCAGAACTACCGCTCCACGCAGACCATCCTCAGCGCGGCCAACGCGGTCATCGAGCGCAACGCGAGCCGCCGCCCGAAGAACCTCTGGACCAACGCGGGCGCGGGCGCGCAGATCACGGGCTATGTCGCGGACACCGAGCACGACGAGGCCCAGTTCGTCGCCGACGAGGTCGACCGGCTGATCGACGCGGGGGAGGCGAAGGCGGGCGACGTCGCCGTCTTCTACCGGACCAACGCGCAGTCCCGCGTCTTCGAGGAGATCTTCATCCGCGTCGGCCTGCCCTACCGGGTGGTGGGCGGCGTGCGGTTCTACGAGCGCAAGGAGGTGCGCGACGTCCTCGCGTACCTGCGCGTGCTGGCGAACCCCGAGGACAGCGTGCCGCTGCGCCGCATCCTCAACGTGCCCAAGCGCGGCATCGGCGAGCGCGCCGAGGCGATGATCGACGCGCTGGCGCAGCGCGAGCGCATCACCTTCCCGCAGGCGCTCGCCCGGGTCGACGAGGCGTACGGCATGGCCGCGCGCTCGGCCAACGCGGTCAAGCGGTTCAACACCCTGATGGAGGAGCTGCGCACGGTCGTCGAGGGTGGCGCGGGACCGGCGACGGTCCTCGAAGCCATCCTCGAAAGGACCGGCTACCTCGCCGAGTTGCAGTCCTCGACGGACCCGCAGGACGAGACCCGCATCGAGAACCTCCAGGAACTCGCCGCCGTGGCGCTGGAGTTCGAGCAGGCGCGGGAGCAGGCGGGGGGCGAGACGGCGACCGCTGCCCCGGGCGGCGAGGGCGGCGAGGGCGCGGCCCCCGGGGGAGAGGGCGCGGCGGCTCCGGGCGAGGGCGCTGAGGCCCCGGCAGCGGCGGCCGCCCCCGCGGGCGGCGGTGCGGCCGGCGGCGGCACGCTTGCCGAGTTCCTCGAACAGGTCGCGCTGGTCGCGGACTCCGACCAGATCCCCGACGAGGACGAGGACGGTTCAGGCGTCATCACGCTGATGACCCTACACACGGCCAAGGGCCTCGAATTCCCCGTCGTCTTCCTGACCGGCATGGAGGACGGGGTCTTCCCGCACATGCGGGCCCTCGGCGAGACCAAGGAGCTGGAGGAGGAGCGGCGCCTCGCGTACGTCGGCATCACCCGCGCCCGCGAGCGGCTCTACCTGACCCGCTCCTCGATGCGCAGCGCCTGGGGCCAGCCCTCGTACAACCCGCCGTCGCGCTTCCTCGAAGAGATCCCGGGGCAGCACCTGGACTGGAAGCGCACGGGTGCGCAGATCCCCGCGGGCCCGGTGTCGTCCTCGTCCCCGTCGTCGGGTGGCGCGTTCTCGCCGCTCTCCGGCGGCAGGGGCGGCACCCGCTCCCGCCAGAAGGGGCAGATCACGGACCGCCCGGTGATCGCCCTCGAAGTCGGCGACCGGGTCACGCACGACAAGTTCGGCCTCGGCACGGTCGTCGCGGTGACGGGCTCGGGCTCCGAGGCCCAGGCCGAGATCGACTTCGGCGAAGCCAAGCCGAAGCGGCTGCTGCTGCGGTACGCGCCGGTCGAGAAGCTCTGAGCGCCGAGGCGGGGCGCGTCCTCGGGACGCGCCCGGTCTCCCGCGTGGGGGCGGGGCGGGTACGGGCCGCGTGCAGCTCAGGTCGGGTCGAGGCCGTGGCCGCGCAGCCACGGCAGCGGGTCGATCGCCGCGCCGCCGCCCGGCCGCACCTCGAAGTGCAGGTGCGGCCCCGTGGTGTTGCCGGTGTTGCCCGAGTACGCGATGACGTCCCCGGCCTTCACAGAACCCGACCGCACCCGGGCGCTGCTGAGGTGGCAGTACCACGTCTCGGTGCCGTCCGGCGCGGTCACGATCACCATGTTGCCGTAACTGCTGTTCCACTGCGTGCGCACGGTGCCGTCGGTTGCGGCCATCACCGGCGTCCCCGTCATCACAGGGAAGTCGATGCCGGTGTGCACGGACATCCAGTTGACGCCCGCCTGCCCGAAGTAGGCGCTCAGGCCGCGCTGTTTGACGGGGAGCAGGTACTTGGGGCGCGCGGCCTCCTTGCGGGCCGCCTCCTCCTCCCGCTTCTTCTTCTCCGCGGCCTGGCGCGCCTTGAGGTCGATGCGCTCCTGCGTGCGGCTCGCGCGGCCCCCGAAGTCGCGGGCGTCGGCGCTGAGCGCGGCCAGCTGCGTGTCCATCTTGTCGTTGGCCGCGACGGGCCGCACGGAAGCGGGGTCGGCGGCCGCCGCGGTGGCCAGGCCGTCCTGCGCGTCGTCACCGCCGCCCGACGCGGTGACCGAGGCGGCGGCGATCCCCGCCGCGCCCATCACGCACGCGGAGGGCACGGCGATGGTCAGCAGCGCGGAGCGTTTCGCGGGCGCGCGGCGGCGGCTGCGCGCCCCCGCAGCGCGTGCGGCGCTCCTGCCGCCGGGCCTGGGCGCGGGCGGCGTCCCTGCCGCGTCGGACGCCGCGGGCGCGTCGGGTGCGCCGGGCCCCTCGGGCTCGGGATCCACGGCCGCCACGGGTTCCGGATCCACCGGCTCGGGGGCGGGCTCGGGGGCCGGGGGGACCAGCGGGGCCACCAGGGTGTCCTGGGAGGCGTACCAGCCCGCGTCGTACGGGGCGGCGGGCGGCGCCGGCTCGTGCTCCGCGACGACCTGGTCAGGGACGGTCCACTGCATGGTGGGCTCGTAGCCGGGGTGCTCGGCGCAGCTGCCGTACGCCTGCGTCTGCTGCTGTGTCTGCGGGGCTTGGGCCTGCTGGTGCGGGAGGGTGGCGGTCGCGCCCGCCGCGTCGTACGCGTAGGCGTGCTGCCCCTCCCAGCCGCCGGGGACGGTGGCGTACCCGTAGGTGTACGGCAGGCCGCCGTACTGCTGCGCGTACGGGTCGGGCGCGTAGTCGGGGGCGTACGGGTACGCAGGCGCCTGGTCGTACGCGTGCGCCTGATCCTCGGTGTACTGCCCGCCGCCGTGCTGCCGGGTGTCGTAGCCGTCCGGGAGGGCGCCGAAGAGAGGGTCGGTCCCGTAGTCGGCGACGCCTGCTCGGGGGTGCTGGTCGTCCACCAACTTCCTCTCGCCTCGACAGCAGTGGCCGCGACTGTACCCGGCGGTATGCGGCGCTCACAATCTTCTGCAAGGTTTGGCCGCCGTGGACAGGGGCAATCGGCTCTCTTCCGGGCGTGGCGGAACGACGGGTCGCGACGGCGTTCGAATCGCGGTGTGTGATTTGGCCCATCCCGCGCACCGCCTCGTGGCAGGGTGCGCGATGCTGTGGATAACGTTCGTTCACTTGGTCCGTCGTGGTCGTGTGTGAGTGGAGGCAGTGATGGGTGAGAGCGGGCCGATCCGCGTGGTGGTCGCGAAACCGGGCCTCGACGGCCACGACCGCGGGGCGAAGGTCATCGCGCGTGCCCTGCGCGACGCGGGCATGGAGGTCATCTACACGGGGCTGCACCAGACGCCCGAGCAGATCGTCGACACCGCGATCCAGGAGGACGCGGACGCCATCGGCCTCTCGATCCTCTCCGGCGCCCACAACACGCTGTTCGCGAAGGTCATCGACCTGCTGAAGGAGCGCGACGCCGCGGACATCAAGGTCTTCGGCGGCGGGATCATCCCGGAGGCCGACATCCCGCCGCTCAAGGAGCGCGGCGTCGCGGAGATCTTCACCCCCGGCGCCACCACCACGTCCATCGTGCAGTGGGTCAACGCCAACGTCCGCGAGTCCGCAGGCGCGTGACGCCCCGGCGGGCGCCCCGCCGTGCGGCGCCGGGCGCGAGGGCCCGCGCTCCGAGACCGCGGCCCTGAGGGCCTGCACCGCGGCGGGGGTCACCGGGCGCCGGGCGCGGCCCCTTCCGGGGGGTTGGTCAACGCGCCGTCCCCGTACGGCAGTTCGGCCGACAGTTCGGCGTACATCTCGGCCCGCAGGCGGAGCGTGGCGACGAGGCGGCGGAACGCCTCCGACCAGTAGCCGCCCGCGCCGGGCGACGTGTCCTCGGTCTCCTTCTGCGGGGCCGTCAGCAGTTCGAGCCGGTCCGCCTCGCGCGGGTGGAGGCAGCGCTCCGCGAGGCCCATCACCCCGCTGAAGCTCCACGGGTAGCTGCCCGCGTCGCGCGCGATGTCGAGCGCGTCGACCACCGCGCCGCCCAGCGGCCCCGACCACGGCACCGCGCACACCCCGAGCAGCTGGAACGCCTCGGAGAGGCCGTCTTTCGCGATGAACGACGCGACGGTGGCGGCCCGCTCCTCCTCCGGCAGGACGGCGAGCAGCCGCGACCTGTCGGACGGGGGCGCGCCGTCGAGCAGCGCACGCGCCCACGCGGGGTCGCGCTGGCGTATCGCCGCCCTGCACCACGCGGCGTGCAGGTCCTGCCGCCAGTCGTCGGCCACCGGAAGCGCCACGGCCTTCGCCGGGGTACGGCCCCCGAGCCGCGCGGACCACACGTCGAGCGGCGCCGCCTCCACCAGCTGGCCGAGCCACCACGACCGCTCGCCGCGGCCCGCGGGAGGGACCGGGACCACCCCGTCGCGCCGCATGCCGGCGTCGCACTCGTACGGCGCCTCCACCTGGATCGACGGGCGCCACGACCGGTCGAGCGCGACGCACGCCACCGCGCGCCGCGCCATCCGCTGCGCGAGCGCCGAGCGCGGCAGCCCGGAGAGCAGCTCGGCCGCGGCCGAGCGGACGTTGCTGCTGCGGTCGCCGAGCGACTCGTCGAGGAAGGGCTCGTCGTCGTCCGAGAGGCCCGTACGCAGCGTGTCGAGGAACATCAGCCGGTCCTCGGCGCGCTCCGACGGCCACGTCGACAGGAGCAGCTCGCGCGCGCCCGCCGGGTCCCGGGCGCGCAGCGCCGCGAGGAGCGCGACCCGCTCGGCGAACAGGCCCTCCTCCCACAGCCGCTGCACCGCGCCCCGGTCCGCGAGATCGGGCAGGGCCGCGCTGCCCGCGCCGCCGCGCAGGGCGAACCTCCACTCCGTGTTGAACCGCGCGAGCCACAGGCCGCGCGGGCCCGCGAACGCCAGCGCCTGCGGGCGCAGGTCCGTGCGCGCACGCGCCGCGTCGAGCAGGGCGGGCAGCAGCGGGGCAGGCGGCCCGTATCCGTGGGCGTTGGCAGCGGCGAGCCACTGCGGCAGCAGCTCCGCGAGGTCGGGCGCCGCGCCCCTGCGCCCCGACCCCGAGCCGCCCGACGCGCGGCCGGCGAGCAGCGTCGCCAGCCGCTGCGCGGCCGCTCCCGGCAGCGGCCGCCGCCCGTCGCGCGGCGCGGGCGCAGGCCCCTCGCCCGCCGCGGCGGACGGCAGCAGCCCGGCCCGCCGCCGCACCGTCGCGAGCGCCGCCGCGTCGAGCAGTGCATCGGGCGCCTCGGCCCCCGCGGCGGACACGGGCGGCGTCCGCCGGTCCGTCCCCAGCAGCGCCGAGGTCACCAGCTCCTCCCACCGCGCCTCCCGCCCCGCGCCGCCGACCGCGCTGCCGTCGGTGCCGCTGTCCGCGCCGCTGTCCGCGCCGCCGTTCGCGCTGCCGTTCGGACCGTGGTCCGCGTCGCCGTTCGCGCTGCTGCCCGTGGCTCTGTTGACGCCGCCGACCGCGCTGCCGTTCGTGCTTCCCTTCGCGCCGCCGTCCGTGCCTCCGGGCGTGCTGCCGTTCGGGCCGCTGTCCGTGTCTCCGTGTGCCGCCATCGCCCCGTCCCCCTCCATGCCATTCGTCCTGACGCTCGCCGCTCCGGTGCCTGCCGCTCTGCCGTCGGTCCCCGCGGCGTCCGGCCCACCGGCGCCGCCCGGCGCCCCGGTCGTATGCCGCGCACCGGCGCTCGTGCCCGTACCGGTGCTCATGTCAGGGCCACCGTCCCGTCAGCGTCTTCCGACCAGACCGCCAGCGGTTCGAAGCCGCGGTGGCCGCACTCGCCGAAGACCGTCGCGGGACGGCCGCCCGCGGCGGCGAGCAGCTTCCACAGGCCGGGCCGCCGCTCGGCGTGCGAGGTCAGGGGCAGCGCGGCGTCGTCCGCCGCGTCGCGCAGGCGCCACGCCACGTGCCCTTCCCCCCTCATCTCCGGCTCCGGCGGCAGCAGCACCACATCCGTCAGCACCACGGGCCAGGACTCCAGCCAGGGATCGGCGAGCAGCGCGCGCCCGTACGCATCGGCGGCCGCGGCCACCGGGCCGCCGGGCGGGGGAGCGCCGAACGGCACCGGCGTCCCGAACCGCTCCACCAGGCCCGCCCGCAGCTGCCCCGAACCGGAGTGCGGCGCGAGCAGCGCGTCGATCGCGAGACCCACCGGCAGAGCGAGCTCGGGCGCGCGCCCGCCCGCCCCGAAGGACAGCAGGAGCGCCCACCGCCCCGACCCGGCGCCGCGCAGCCAGATGCGGCGCGTCGTCACCTTGCCGTCCGAGCTGTCGTACTGCGCGAGCACCGACCACCTGTCCCGCACCTCAGCGCCCTCCCCGGGCGCGGACGGCAGCCCGACCCGCGTACGGACCGTCGCGGCCAGCGGCCCGGGCAGCGCGTCGAGGCCCAGCCAGGCCCGGTCCAGCAGATGCAGCAGGGACGCCTCTTCGAGCAGCCTGCCGGGCCAGCCGGCGCCAGAGCCGGGTATCGCCCCCAACTCGCGTGCGCGGGCCGCGAGTCCGGGCGCCTGCGCGTCGACCATGCGGGCCGCGGTCTCCTCCCAGGGCCCGGGCCCGCCGGCGCGCGCCCCGGAGCCGGCCGCGGCGAGCCCGCCCCGCAGCAGGTCGGCGAGGCGCTGCTCCAACTCGCCCACGCCCGCGGTGACACGCGCAGCCCTGCGCTCGGCGCGGCGGCGCGCGGCCGCAGGATCCGCGGCCTTCGCGGCCCCCGCGCCCGCGCCGCCGCCCTCCTCCGCGCGCTCGGCACGCTTTCTGCGCCCCGCGAGCCACTCCTGCGCCCACGCGGGCGGCTCGCCGCCCGCCGCGACACCGCCGCCGCCCGAGGCCCAGAGCAGCAGCAGCCCCAACGCGTGCTTGCACGGGAACTTCCGGCTCGGGCAACTGCACTTGTACGCGGGCCCCGCCGTGTCCACCACCGTCTGATACGGCTTGCTGCCGCTGCCCCTGCACAACCCCCACACGGCGCCCGGCGCCTGCGCGGTGCCCGCCCCCGTCTCCGACCACGGTCCCGCGGCGCCGAGCTTGCTCCCGGCCCTGCGCGACGCGTCGTCAGGAGCCAGCGCGAGCACCTGCTCCGCCGTCCAGCGCACCCCCAGATCAGTCATGCCACGACCGTAGGCCGGGCCACTGACAACCGGCCGTTCACAGCACCTGACCTGCGCATACGAGTGATTGTCAGTGGGGTGGTGCACGGTGGTGACCACAGCGGGCCGAACGATCTGGAGGGGGAAGCCATGACCGTGTCCCACACGCGGCAGGAGAACCGGGAAACCCAGGAAACCCGGGAAACCCAGGGGACCCAGGGGACCCAGGGGACCTCGGGAAACCAGGAGAACCTGAAGAACCCGGGGCACCAGGAGAATTTGGAGAACGCAGAGCAGCCGGCGGCGAAGGTGCTGCGCCCGCACGCGGAGGACGCGTTCGCGGCCGAGCTCGCCGCGCTCGCCGCCCACGACGACAGGCCGCGCCCCGAGCGCTGGCGCCTCTCGCCGTGGGCCGTCTCGCTCTACCTGCTCGGTGGCTCCCTCCCCGACGGCACGGTGATCACCCCCAAGTACATCGGCCCGCGGCGCATCGTCGAGGTCGCCGTCACCACCCTCGCCACCGACCGCGCGCTCCTGCTGCTCGGTGTGCCGGGCACGGCGAAGACCTGGGTCTCCGAGCACCTGGCCGCCGCCGTGAGCGGCGACTCGACCCTGCTCGTGCAGGGCACGGCGGGCACGCCGGAGGAGGCCATCCGCTACGGGTGGAACTACGCGCAGCTCCTCGCGCACGGACCGAGCCGCGCCGCGCTGGTGCCGAGCCCCGTGATGCGCGCGATGGCGGAGGGGCGCACGGCACGCGTGGAGGAGCTGACGCGCATCCCGGCCGACGTGCAGGACTCGCTGATCACGATCCTCTCGGAGAAGACCCTGCCCGTGCCCGAACTGGGCGAGGAGGTCCAGGCGGTCGGCGGGTTCAACGTGATCGCGACGGCCAACGACCGCGACCGCGGGGTCAACGACCTGTCGAGCGCGCTGCGCAGGCGGTTCAACACCGTGGTGCTGCCGCTGCCCGCCACCCCGGAGGCCGAGGTCGACATCGTCTCCCGGCGTGTCGACCAGATCGGCCGCTCGCTCGGGCTGCCCGTCGAGTCGGACGGCATGAGCGAGATCCGGCGCGTCGTCACCGTCTTCCGCGAACTGCGCGACGGCGTCACCGCGGACGGCCGCACCAAGCTCAAGTCCCCCTCGGGCACGCTCTCCACGGCCGAGGCCATCTCCGTCGTCACCAACGGGCTCGCGCTGGCCACGCACTTCGGCGACGGCGTGCTGCGCCCTGGCGACGTCGCCGCCGGCATCCTCGGCGCCGTCGTCCGTGACCCGGCGGCCGACCGCGTCATCTGGCAGGAGTACGTGGAGACGGTCGTACGCGAGCGCGACGGCTGGAAGGACTTCTACCGCGCCTGCCGCGAGGTGACCGCGTGAGCACGCCCGCCGCGCAGACCCCCGTACCGCACGGCGCGGCGCCGCCCGCGCGCGGTCCGCTGCTCCTCGGCGTGCGCCACCACGGCCCCGGCTCGGCGCGCGGCGTGGCCGCCGCGCTCGACGCGGCCCGGCCGGGCGCCGTCCTGATCGAGGGCCCGCCCGAGGGAGATGCCCTGGCGGCGCTCGCGGGCGACCCGGCGATGCGGCCCCCGGTCGCACTCCTCGCGCACGCGGTGGACGACCCCGGGCGTGCCGCGTTCTGGCCGCTCGCCGCGTTCTCGCCGGAGTGGGTCGCCCTGCGCTGGGCGGTGCGCCACAGCGTGCCCGTACGCTTCATCGACCTGCCGGCGGCCCACTCGCTCGCCCTGGCAGCGGAAGAAGCCGCAGAACCAGAGGGCGTCGAAGAACCGGACGACGGACCTGGGCCTGACCCCGACACCGACCCCGACCCCGACCCCGACCCCGACACCGATACCGACACCGACCCTGACTCCGGCACCGCCGCCGGGCCCTCCGCGGCCGACGTGCGCGTCGACCCCATCGGCGTCCTCGCCGAGGCCGCGGGGTACGACGACCCCGAGCGCTGGTGGGAGGACGCCGTCGAGCACCGCGGCGGGGACACGGCCGCCGCGGACCCGTTCGCGCCGTTCGAGGCCGTCGCCGACGCGATGGCCGCGCTGCGCGAGCGGTTCGGCGACGGCGGGCACCGCCGCGACCTCGTCCGCGAGGCGCACATGCGCATCGCCTTGCGCGCCGCCCGCAAGGAGTTCGGCGACTTCGGGGACGGCAGCGGCGTCGCCGTCGTCTGCGGCGCGTGGCACGTGCCCGCGCTGCGCGCGAAGACCACGGCCACCGCCGACCGCGCCCTGCTCAAGGGCCTGCCCAAGGTCAAGGCCGAGCTGACGTGGGTGCCGTGGACCCACCGCAGGCTCGCCCGGCACAGCGGCTACGGCGCGGGCATCGAGTCCCCCGGCTGGTACGGGCACCTCTTCGCGGCGCCCGACCGCCCCGTCGAGCGCTGGCTCACCAAGGTCGCGGGGCTGCTGCGCGAGGAGGACAGGACGGTCTCGTCCGCGCACGTCATCGAGGCCGTGCGGCTCGCGCAGGCGCTCGCGGTGATGCGCGGCCGCCCGCTCGCCGGGCTCACCGAGACGGTCGACGCGGTCCGCGCCGTCATGTGCGAGGGCTCCGACGTGCCGCTCGCGCTCGTCACCGACCGGCTGATCGTCGGCGACGAACTCGGCGAGGTGCCCGAGGCCGCGCCCGCGGTGCCGCTCCAGCGCGACCTGACCAGGCAGCAGCGCACGCTGCGGCTCAAGCCGGAGGCGCTGGAGCGCGAGCTCGACCTCGACCTGCGCAAGGACACCGACACCGCGCGCTCGACCCTGCTGCACCGGCTGCGCCTCCTCGGCGTCGGCTGGGGCGAGCCCGCCGCGGGCCGCGCCAACTCCGGTACGTTTCGCGAGAGCTGGCGGCTGCGCTGGGAGCCCGAGCTGTCCGTGCGCGTCGCCGAGGCCGGGATCTGGGGCACGACGGTGCGCGCGGCGGCGACCGCGCGCGCCGAGTCCGCCGCCGTGTCGGCGACCGCGCTCGCCGACGTCACCGCGCTCGCCGAGCAGTGCCTGCTCGCCGCCCTGCCCGACGCGCTGCCCGTCGTCATGCGGGCGCTCGCGGACCGCGCCGCGCTCGACGCGGACGTCGCGCACCTCGCGCAGGCGCTGCCCGCGCTCGCCCGCTCCCTGCGCTACGGGGACGTGCGCGGCACCGACACCGCCGCGCTCGGCGAGGTGGCGACCGCGCTCGCCGAGCGGGTCTGCGTCGGCCTGCCGCCCGCCTGCGCGGGCCTGGACGCCGACGGCGCGGAGGCCATGCGCCGCCATGTCGACGCGGTGCACACCGCGATCGGCCTGCTGCCCGCGGGCCCAGGCGGCGACCTGCCGGGCCGCTGGGCCGCCGTGCTGGAGAAGCTCGCGGGCCGCGACACCTTCGCGGGCGTGGTCCGTGGCCGCGCCACCCGCCTCCTGCTGGACGACGGCCGCCTCCCCGCGGACGAGGCGGCCCGCCTGATGGGCCTCGCCCTCTCGCCCGGCACCCCGCCGGGGGACGCGGCCGCGTGGATCGAGGGCTTCGTCGGCGGCACCTCGGGAGGCGGCATGCTCCTCGTCCACGACGACCGGCTGCTCGGCCTGGTCGACGCCTGGCTGACCGCCGTGCCCGCCACCGCGTTCACCGACGTGCTGCCGCTGCTGCGCCGCACCTTCTCCGCGTACGAGCCGGGTGTGCGCAGGACCCTCGGCGAGCAGGTGCGCCGCGGCCCCTCGGCCGCCGCGCCCGCCGCGGGGGCCGAGCCCGGCTTCGGGAGCGCCGTGGACGCGGCGCGCGCCGACGCCGTCGTCCCGCTGGTCGCGCTGCTGCTCGGCCGCACACCGCCGGGCGCGCCGCCGCACCCGGTGGGGCCCGCCCCGGCCGGCGCAGGCGGCCCGTACCCGTACACCCGCGACCCGTCCGTGCCCGTCCCCGCACTCGCGGGGCCCGCCCTCCCGCAGGAGAACCGATGAGCGACCCCGCAGCGGCCCCCGAGACAGCCGGCCACGGGGGCCCGGAGACCACCACGGGCACGGCCCCTGGCGCGGACCCGCAGTCGGCGGTCGGCACGGGCCCGCAGGCCGGGCCCGGCACGGCCGCCGCCGACCCGGACGAGCGGCTGCGCCGGTGGCGGATGGTGCTCGGTGGCGACGCCGACGGCACCGGATGCGGGCTCAGCGGCGCCGACGCCGCCATGGACAGTGCGCTCGCCGCCCTCTACGGGGGTGAGGGCGGCGGCGCACGCCCCGCGCGCGGCAACAGGAGCGCGGGGCTCGGCGCGTCAGCGCCCTCCGTCGCCCGCTGGCTGGGCGACATCCGCACGTACTTCCCCAGCTCGGTCGTGCAGGTCATGCAGCGCGACGCCATCGACAGGCTCGGCCTCTCCGCGCTGCTGCTCGAACCGGAGATGCTGGAAGCGGTCGAGGCCGACGTGCACCTCGTCGGCACGCTGCTCTCGCTCAACAAGGCCATGCCGGAGACCACGAAGGAGACCGCGCGCGCCGTCGTCCGCAAGGTCGTCGAGGACATCGAGAAGCGCCTCGCCACCCGCACCAGGGCCACCCTGACCGGCGCGCTCGACCGCTCGGCCCGCGTCAGCAGGCCGCGCCACCGCGACATCGACTGGGACCGCACGATCCGGGCCAACCTCAAGAACTACCTGCCCGAGTACGGCACCGTCGTGCCCGAGCGGCTGATCGGCTACGGCAGGGCGGGCCAGTCCGTGAAGAAGGAGGTCGTCCTCTGCATCGACCAGTCGGGGTCGATGGCCGCGTCCGTCGTCTACGCGTCGGTGTTCGGCGCCGTCCTCGCCTCCATGCGCTCCCTCGCCACCCGCCTCGTCGTCTTCGACACCGCGGTGGTCGACCTCACCGACCAGCTCGACGACCCGGTCGACGTGCTGTTCGGCACGCAGCTCGGCGGCGGCACGGACATCAACCGCGCCCTGTCGTACTGCAAGGCCCGTATCACCCGCCCCGCCGACACCGTGGTCGTCCTCATCAGCGACCTGTACGAGGGGGGCATACGCGACGGGATGCTGAAGCGGGTGGCCGAGATGAAGGCGTCGGGCGTGCAGTTCGTCGCGCTGCTCGCCCTCTCCGACGAGGGCGCCCCCGCCTACGACCGGGAGCACGCCGCCGCGCTCGCCCAGCTCGGCGCCCCCGCCTTCGCCTGCACGCCCGACCTGTTCCCCGAGGTCATGGCCGCGGCGATCGAGAAGCGCCCGATACCGGTGCCGGACGACACCCCGGCCGTAGCGCCCCGCTGACCTCGGCCCGCGCGCGGGCCCGCACCGCGCCGTGCGGCCGGGCGCGGGCGCGTCCCGGACACCTGTGCGCTCTGTGACAGGTATCACCGCTCATCTGTGACCCGTGATTTAGGGAGCGCACGTTCCCGGAGATAACCTGCCAGGCGGACATGCCGCGTTCCGGACCCCGTGTACGCCTCCCTCAGTGACAGCGCAGTCACGTTGCCCTTCGCGGCACGCCCACGCAGATCACTAGCAGATCATCGCAACCCGCGATCACAGGCTGCGGTTTCGAGAAGAGACAAGGGACGGACACGCGTGGACCTGTTCGAGTACCAGGCGAGGGACCTCTTCGCCAAGCACGGTGTACCGGTGCTGGCCGGTGAAGTCATCGACACGCCTGAGGCGGCCCGCGACGTGACCGAGCGCCTGGGCGGCAAGGCCGTCGTCAAGGCCCAGGTCAAGGTCGGCGGCCGCGGCAAGGCCGGCGGCGTCAAGCTGGCCTCCGACCCGGCGGACGCCGTCGAGAAGGCCGGCCAGATTCTGGGCATGGACATCAAGGGCCACACGGTCCACAAGGTGATGCTGGCGCAGACCGCCGACATCGCCGAGGAGTACTACGTCTCCTTCCTGCTCGACCGCACCAACCGCACCTTCCTCGCCATGGCGTCCGTCCAGGGCGGCATGGAGATCGAGGTCGTCGCCGAGGAGCACCCCGACGCGCTGGCCCGCATCCCCGTCGACGCCAACGAGGGCTGCACGCCCGAGAAGGCCCGCGAGATCGTGGAGGCCGCGAGGTTCCCGGCCGAGGTCGCGGACCAGATCGCCGAGGCCCTGCAGAAGCTGTGGACCGTCTTCGTCGAGGAAGACGCCCTGCTGGTCGAGGTGAACCCGCTGGTCAAGTCCGGTGACGGCAAGATCATCGCGCTGGACGGCAAGGTCTCTCTCGACGACAACGCGGACTTCCGCCAGCCGGAGCACGAGGCCCTTGAGGACAAGGCCGCGGCCAACCCGCTGGAGGCCGCGGCCAAGGCGAAGAACCTCAACTACGTGAAGCTCGAAGGCCAGGTCGGCATCATCGGCAACGGCGCGGGCCTCGTCATGTCGACGCTCGACGTCGTCGCGTACGCCGGTGAGAAGCACGGCGGCGTGAAGCCGGCCAACTTCCTCGACATCGGCGGCGGCGCCTCCGCCCAGGTGATGGCGAACGGCCTGGAGATCATCCTCGGCGACCCGGACGTCAGGTCCGTGTTCGTCAACGTCTTCGGCGGCATCACCGCCTGCGACGAGGTCGCCAACGGCATCGTGCAGGCCCTTGAGCTGCTGAAGTCCAAGGGCGAGAACGTCACCAAGCCGCTGGTCGTGCGCCTCGACGGCAACAACGCGGAGCTGGGTCGCAAGATCCTGTCCGACGCCAACCACCCGCTGGTGCAGCGCGTGGACACCATGGACGGCGCGGCCGACAAGGCCGCCGAGCTGGCCGCGGCCAAGTAAGAAAAGGGCGAGGGAAAACCACACCATGGCTATCTTCCTGACCAAGGAAAGCAAGGTCATCGTCCAGGGCATGACCGGCTCCACCGGCATGAAGCACACCAAGCTCATGCTCGCCGACGGCACCAACATCGTCGGCGGCGTCAACCCGCGCAAGGCGGGCACGTCGGTGGACTTCGACGTCCCCCAAGGCCTTAAGGGCCAGGGCGGTGCCCCCACGTCTGTACCCGTCTTCGGCTCGGTCGCCGAGGCGATGAAGCAGACCGGCGCCGACGTGACCGTCGTCTTCGTGCCGCCGGCCTTCGCGAAGGCCGCCGTCGTCGAGGCGATCGACGCCGAGATCGGCCTCGCCGTCGTCATCACCGAGGGCATCGCCGTGCACGACTCGGCCGCCTTCTGGGCGTACGCGTCGAGCAAGGGCAACAAGACCCGCATCATCGGCCCCAACTGCCCCGGCCTGATCACGCCCGGCCAGTCCAACGCGGGCATCATCCCCGGCGACATCACCAAGCCGGGCCGCATCGGCCTCGTGTCGAAGTCCGGCACCCTGACGTACCAGATGATGTACGAGCTGCGCGACATCGGCTTCTCGTCCGCCGTCGGCATCGGTGGCGACCCGGTCATCGGCACCACGCACATCGACGCCCTCAAGGCGTTCGAGGCCGACCCGGAGACGGACCTGATCGTGATGATCGGCGAGATCGGCGGAGACGCCGAGGAGCGCGCGGCCGACTTCATCAAGGCCAACGTGACCAAGCCGGTCGTCGGCTACGTCGCGGGCTTCACCGCGCCCGAGGGCAAGACGATGGGCCACGCAGGCGCCATCGTCTCCGGCTCCTCCGGCACGGCAGCCGCGAAGAAGGAGGCCCTTGAGGCCGCCGGTGTGAAGGTCGGCAAGACCCCGACCGAGACCGCGGAGCTCGCCCGCGCCCTCCTCGCCGGCTGACATCGCGCGGCGGCGCGCGCCGCCGCCCTGGCCCGGCTCCCCCTCGGCGGGGGAGCCGGGCCATGCGCTTCCCGCCGGGCCGGGCCGCCGGTGGCTAGGAGGCCCGCGGCAGCAGCCGCTCGGGGCCGTTCAGCGGCACGGCGCGCAGCGCGTTCCGCAGCCGCACGTCCTGCGCGGTCAGCCGCTCGGGGCCGCCGGGCACGGGCACGCCCGTCACCCGCTCGGGCGGCGCCTCGGGCGGGTGGTACGCGCGGGGCGCGGTCAGCACGGTGAAGGTCGTCGTGCTCGCCACGAGCACGGTGAGCACCAGCGCCGCGTGCGTCCACAGCCTGCTCCGCGCCTCCCCGCCCCCGCGCACCGCACGCGCGGGGCGCGGCGCGGGCACCGGCACGGAGCCGAGCAGCCCGTCGAGCCGCTCGTGCAGCAGGGCGGGGTCGGCCAGCTCGGGCAGCCGGGCCGCGACCGCCTCGCGCGCGTGCAGCAGCCGGCCCGCGGTCGCCGGGGTGCTCGCCTCCGCCTCGGCCGCGGTGTCGGGCAGGTCGAGGCCGAGGCCGTCGTAGAGCAGCAGCGCGCGGCGGTACGTGCGCGGCAGTGCGAGCAGCGCGTCGCGCAGCGCGCGCCCCTGCGGCGCCGACGCCTCGCCCCGCCGCGGCCGGGCCGCGCGCACCCCGCTCACCAGCCGGAAGCAGTGCCACGGCGAGAGGGCGTACTCGTGCGCCGCTGCCCGCACCCAGCCGGCCGGGTCCCGGTCGCGCGCGACCTCGGGCCAGCGCTGCCAGGCCAGCTGGAACGCCCGCTCGACCGCCTCGCGCGCCAGCCCCCGATGCCCCGTCAGCAGGTACGCCTGGCGTACGAGCCCCGGCGCGACGAAGCCGTACAGCGCGTCGAACGCCTGCTCGGGCGTTCGGTGGAGCGCGCCCGCGCCCCCGGGCAGCGGTCGGGTGAGCACGACGATCCGCCGCCCGCCGGGCCCGACGACCGCACGGACGGCGGCACCGGACGGCACGTCAGCGGTACGGGACGGCCCGTCAGCGTCACCGGGCCGGCCGTCATCCGTGGGCGTCGCGGCCCGTGCGCGTTCGGCGGGCTCCGGCCGGGCGGCGGCCCGCCGCGCCTCCTCCGCCGCGTCCTCCGCCGCCTCGGCGGCCGCGACCTCCACGGCGTAGCGGGCGAGCAGGGCCAGGTACTGCCCGCCCCTGCGGCCACGGGGCTCGGTGCGGCCGGTCTCCCACCCCCGCACCGTCGACTGGGTGACGCCCACCGCCGACGCGAGCTGCTTCACGGTCATCGCCTTCGCCTCGCGCAGCCTCCTGCGCTCCGTGGGTGGCGGAGGCGGAGGCGGCGGCGGTGCCGCCGGGGCGGGGCGCGGGGTGCTTCGGGTGGCGCTCTGCGTCATCGGGGAGTCTCCGCAGCAAGGGGCCGGTCAGAAAAGCACATAACCGAATAATGATCGACATGTCGAGCATCCGCCTGTTACGTGCTTAAAGTGCGTGTCGCGTGCAGCATGGCGGGCGTGACCCAAGTGACCGAACGCGGAGAGCTGTTGTCGTCCGCGTCTGCCCTGGAGCGCGGCAGGGCCGCCGCGCTCACCGCGTCCTTCCTGCGCGGCGCCATCGCCGCATGCCTCGGCCTCGGCGCGCTCGCCGTGCTGGTCATGGCGCTGTGGATCAGCTCGCCCTACCCGGACAGCGGGGCGGGCGGCGCGCTCCATGTGGCCGTCGCGCTGTGGCTGCTCGCACACGGCGTCGACCTCGTACGGCCGGGGACGCTGTCCGGGGCGCCAGCGCCCGTCGGGGTGGTGCCGCTGCTGCTCACCGCGCTGCCCGCGTATCTCGGGTACCGGGCGGCCCGCGACGCGCTCGAACCCCAGGAGGGCCGCCCGCAGCTCACCGCGCTCGGCGCCGTCGCCACCGTCGGCGGCGGCTATCTGCTGGTGGCCGCGGGGGCTGTGGCGTACGCGCAGGGCGGCGCGTTCACCGCGTCGCCGCTGCGTGCAGCCGTCGTGCTGCCCCTCTTCACCTTCGCGGCGACCGGTGCGGGCGCCTGGACGGGTTCCGGCCGCCCTGCCGTGCCGCTGCCGCTGCCCGCGGCGGCCCGCGCCCGGGCCGCCCGCACGCTGTGGTCCCCTGCGGCCCGCCGCCTCGCGGCGCTCGCGGTGCGCGCGGGGCTCGCCTCGGCCGCTGTCCTGCTCGGCGGGGGCGCGCTGCTCGTCGCCGCCTCCCTGGTCCGGCACGGCCAGACGGCCGAGGATTCGTTCCTGCGGCTGTCCTTCGTGTGGTCGGGCCGGTTCGCCGTGCTGCTGCTCGGGCTCGCGCTCGTCCCCAACGCCGCGGTCTGGGGCGCCGCGTACGGCCTCGGCCCCGGCTTCGCCCTCAGCACCTCCGCGACGGTGACCCCGCTCGCCGCCCACGGCGACCCGGGGCTGCCGTCCTTCCCGCTGCTCGCCGCGGTCCCGCAGGGCGCGGGCGGCTGGCCGCACTGGTCGGCGCTCGCCGTCCCCGCCGCCGCGGGCCTCACCGCCGGGTGGTTCACGCTGCGCAGGGCCGCGCCCGCGTTCGTCGACCCCGATGAGGCGTGGGGCGCGGGCCGCACCGCGCTGGCCGCCGCGCTCGGCGCCGCGGTGGCCGGCGGCACGACGGCGCTGCTCGCCGCGTACGCGGGCGGCCCGCTCGGCACCGGAAACCTCGCCGCCTTCGGGCCCGTCTGGTGGGCGGCGGGCGCCGCGGCCCTGGTGTGGACCGCCGCGGTCGGCGTGCCGTTCGCGCTCGCCGTGCGCGCCTGGCGGCTGCGGGGGAGCGGCGCAGCCCCCGCGTACGAGGAGCCCGCGGCGGTCCCCGTCCCCGCGGCGGCCCCTGCCGCCCCCATCGGCGCGGGTACGGCCGCCGCGGCGGACGCCGAGGCCGGGCCGGGCGGAGCGGGCGGCCCGTGGTCCAGGCTCGTACGCCGCCTCATCGGCCGCCAGGAGGCCGAGGAGGAAACCGGAACAGAAACCGGAGCGGAGCCCGGGCGGTCGGCCGGGGGGAACGCCGCCGCGGACCTCGCGGCAGGGAAGACCGCGGCTGCCGCCGAGGCGGGCGGCGCCGAGGGCGAGGCCGCCCGCGCGCGCCGCTGGTCGCGCCCCTCCACCTGGTGGCGCAGGGCGCCCCGTACGGCCTCGGACGCCGGGGCCGAAACCGACGCCGAGGCGTACGACTTCCTGTCGGCGCAGTCCTGGCACGAGCGTGGCGCCCGCGAGGCCCGCTGGGCGGGGCTCAAGGAGGTCTCCGGCGGACTGATGGCCGACTTCCCGGCCGACCCGGCGCCCCGGGCGCCGGCGCCGGCGCAGCCGGGGGCCGCGGCGCCGGACGACGCCGAGGGCGCCACACCGGCGGCCGAGCAGGCGCGCAAGCCCGGCGTGAAGGTCGCGGGGACCGCGAGGACCGCGGAGGCGCCGCACGCGGCGGAGGCGCCGGAGGGAGCGCGGCGGGAAACCGACCCGAAACCGGGTCAGGGAGCAGAGGCGGAAGCAGAACCGGAACCGGGAGCGGAACCGAGAGGGGAGCAGAAACCGGAACCGGAACCGGGCGGGGACGGGTCGGCGGCTGACGGCTGACGGCTGACGGCTGACGGCTGACGGCTGACGGCACCGTTCCCGGCGGCGCGGGGGCGGGGCCGACGGATCGTGCGGCCCCGCCGACACCCCTCGCGCGGCGCGGATGGTGCGGCCACGCCGAGGCCGCTCGCTCAGCGCGGGCGGCCGCCCGTCACCTGCTGATGCCGAGGATCGGGACGAGGGACTTGGGCAGCTCGTCGTTGCACGCGACCTGGCCCTCGTGGGTCAGGGCGTCGTGCACGCACACGTAGTAGTCGGAGTAGACGAACTGCATCGAGTACGTGCCGGCGACGACGAGCAGCGCCAGGAGCGCGGCGACCAGGCCGCTCACCGCCGCCGTGTGCTGGGGGCGCGCCTGCTGTGCGGGGTCCTGCTCGTGGGTGTGGTGGACGCCGGCCGAGGCGTAGGCCCGGTCCTCCGTGGAGGGGTAGGCCGCCGATTGCTTGGGCGGCGCGAACGGGTCGGGTCTGCGGGCCCGCCCGCCGTCCGCCGCGTCCGCCGCGCCCTGCGGGGCGTCCTTGCGGTCCTTCGCGCGCAGCGAGCTGACCGCCCAGTAGATCGCGAGCGCCCCGAGCAGGAGCGCGATCTCGGGGATGCTGAACAGGGCGAAGAAGAAGCCCCACATGCCGGCGAGCAGCGCGTAGCGCGCGCGGCGCTGGTAGACGTCCTTGGGGTCCCAGCGCAGCCCGCCGGGTCCGCCAGGGCCGCCGCCCTGGCCCTGCTGCCGCTCCGGGCCGTAGGGCCCGGGCCTGCCCGACCCTCCGCCGAAGCCACCGCCGGAACCTCCCGGCTGCCGGTCGCTCCACTGGCTGCCCCAGACCGGGCGGTCGCCCTGCCGTCCGCCGTCACCGGAACCGGAAGCCGAACCGGAGTCCTCGCCCTGGCCGCCCGTGTGGTGGCGGGGGCGCCACGGCTGGTCCGCGCTCCCCTCGGGCGGCGGCGCGAACGGATTGTCGTCGGAGCCGGAGCCGGAGCCGGAGCCGGTGGGCGATCCGGAAGACGATCCGGAGGAGGACGGGCCCGAGGTGCCAGGGGCAGACGAGGACTCGCGCTCCCGCAGCAGCACCGGTACCGGGGGCTGCGGAGGGCTGAGTACCGTACGGCGTCGGTCCTGCATCTGGTGAACGTCTTCCCCTCAGACCCCCGCACGCCGGGGTCCTGTCGTCGTCGCGGCCCGTCCGGGGGACGGGTCCTGTCCCCTGACGCTACCTCCCGGCCCTGCCCCCGTCCCGTGGGGGCCGATCGATATGCCGGTATCGTTGCTGACGGTCGGCCCCTTCGTAGAGTTCCCCAGATCGGGGGACGTGACGCGTTCGTAGGACCGTACAAAGCCTGCTGACGGCACAGGCCCGGCCGCCGGGGCCCCCGTGGCCCAGAAGCCCGAGTCGTCCGAGAAAGGCGCCCGCGCCGTGGCTGTCCCCCCCTCGCCCTCGTTCTCGCTGCCGCCCTCCGGGCGCCCGGCCCGGCTCGTCGTGCTGGTCTCGGGCTCCGGCACCAACCTCCAGGCCCTGATCGACCGGATCGCCGACGAGGGGTCCGCCTACGGGGCGGAGATCGTCGCCGTGGGCGCCGACCGCTCCGGCATCGAGGGCCTCGCGCGCGCCGAGCGCGCCGGGCTGCCCACCTTCGTGTGCCGGGTCGGCGACCACGCGACCCGTGAGGCGTGGGACGCCGCCCTCACCGGGGCGACCGCGGTGTACGAGCCCGACCTGGTGGTCTCGGCCGGGTTCATGAAGATCGTGGGCAAGGAGTTCATCGCCGCGTACGGCGGGCGCTTCGTCAACACGCACCCCGCCCTGCTGCCCAGCTTCCCCGGCGCCCACGGCGTGCGCGACGCGCTCGCGTACGGCGCGAAGGTCACGGGCTGCACCGTCCACTTCGTCGACGACGGCGTCGACACCGGCCCGATCATCGCCCAGGGCGTGGTCGAGGTGCGGGACGAGGACCACGCAGACCACGAAGCGGGCGGGACCGCGCTCCACGAGCGCATCAAGGAAGTCGAGCGACGGCTGCTCGTCGATGTCGTGGGGCGCCTGGCGCGGCACGGCTACCGCATTGAGGGACGAAAGGTAACGATCAAGTGACCGCCGAAGGTACGAAGCGGCCCATCCGCCGCGCCCTGGTCAGCGTCTACGACAAGACGGGCCTTGAGGAGCTGGCCACGGGCCTGCACGAGGCCGGGGTCACGCTGGTCTCCACCGGCTCGACCGCCGCGCGGATCGCCGCCGCCGGGGTGCCCGTCACCAAGGTCGAGGAGCTCACGGGCTTCCCCGAGTGCCTCGACGGCCGCGTCAAGACGCTGCACCCGCGCGTCCACGCCGGCATCCTCGCCGACCAGCGCCTCGACGCGCACCGGCAGCAGCTCGCCGACCTCGGCGTCGAGCCGTTCGAGCTGGTCGTCGTGAACCTGTACCCGTTCAGGGAGACCGTCGCCTCGGGCGCCTCGCCCGACGAGTGCGTCGAGCAGATCGACATCGGCGGCCCCTCGATGGTGCGCGCAGCCGCCAAGAACCACCCGTCCGTCGCCGTCGTCACCAGCCCCGACCGCTACGCGGACGTGCTCTCCGCGGCCCGCGGGGGCGGCTTCGACCTGGGCGCCCGCAAGCGGCTCGCCGCCGAGGCGTTCCAGCACACCGCCGCCTACGACGTCGCCGTGGCCTCCTGGTTCGCCGACGGCTACGCGGCGGCCGACGACAGCGGCTTCCCCGAGTTCCTCGGCGCGACCTACGAGCGGGCGAACGTCCTGCGGTACGGCGAGAACCCGCACCAGCCCGCCGCGCTCTACCGCACCCCGGGCGCCGCGGGCCTCGCGGGCGCGGAGCAGCTGCACGGCAAGGAGATGTCGTACAACAACTACACGGACACGGACGCCGCGCGCCGTGCCGCGTACGACCACGCGGAGCCGTGCGTCGCGATCATCAAGCACGCCAACCCGTGCGGCATCGCGATCGGCGACGACGTCGCAGCGGCGCACCGCAAGGCGCACGCCTGCGACCCGCTCTCCGCGTTCGGCGGCGTCATCGCCGTCAACCGGCCGGTGTCCGTCGCCCTGGCCGAGCAGGTCGCGGAGATCTTCACCGAGGTCATCGTGGCCCCCGGCTACGAGGACGGCGCGGTGGAGGTGCTGGCGCGCAAGAAGAACATCCGCGTGCTGCGCTGCCCCGAAGCGCCCGCCTCGGTGCACGAGGTCAAGCCGATCGACGGCGGCGCGCTGCTCCAGGCCACCGACCGCTTCCAGGCCGAGGGCGACGACCCGGCCGGCTGGACGCTGGCGACCGGCGACGCCCTCTCCGAGCAGGAGCTGCGCGAGCTGGCGTTCGCGTGGCGTGCGTGCCGTGCGGTCAAGTCCAACGCGATCCTGCTCGCCAAGGAGGGCGCGTCGGTCGGCGTCGGCATGGGCCAGGTCAACCGGGTGGACTCGGCGCGGCTCGCGGTGGAGCGCGCGGGCACCGAGCGCGCGCAGGGCGCCTTCGCCGCTTCGGACGCGTTCTTCCCGTTCCCTGACGGCCTTGAAGTGCTGCTTGAGGCGGGCGTGCGCGCGGTGGTCCAGCCCGGCGGCTCCGTACGCGACGAGCTGGTGGTCGAGGCGGCGAAGAAGGCGGGCGCCACGATGTACCTCACCGGTACGCGCCACTTCTTCCACTGATTCCACCGGCTGATTCCACCGGCTGATCTTCCCCCGGAACCTCCGCCGGCGGAGGTTTTGCACGCGGCGGGGGCCGCACTCCCGGAAGGGGTGCAGCCCCCGGCCGCGCGGCGGCTCAGCGGCTCAGCCGCTCACCGGCTCACTGCGAGCGGATGACGACCGTCGAGCAGATCTTGTCGGCGAACGTCTGCTTCTTGGAGTCCCACAGCGGCCACAGCCACCCGATGTAGCAGGCGATCGAGTCGACGATGTGGCAGATGCGGCGGCCGAAGGCCAGGCCGAAGCCGATCGTCGAGCCGTCGACCTCCTTCAGCAGCCGGATCTTCATGGCGCGCTTGCCGATCGTCTGGCCCGTGCTGCCCTCCTTGGCGAGCTGCCAGAACGCCAGCACGATCGTGCCGATGAAGCCGATCAGCGCCAGCGTGATCCCGACCCCGCTGCCGTTGTCGCCGCTCGCCATGGCCACGCCGGCTATGCCGAGGACGTAGTACGGCAGGCCGATGATGATGCCGTCGATGATGGTGGCCACGACGCGCAGGCCCCAGTGTGCGAGCGTCGGCATGCCGGGGGTGCCGAACTGCGGCGCGCCGCCCACGCCGGGCGCCTGCGGGTAGCCGTAGCCCTGCGGGGGCACGCCCGGCTGCTGCGGGTAGCCGTAGCCGGCGGCGCCCGGCGCGCCGGCCGGCGGCTGGGGCGCGCTGTTGTACGGGTTGTTGGGTTCGCCGAAGCTCATGGTGAGCGGTTCCTCCGTTGGTGGTGCGGGGACGAGCGGTCCTGGCGGAGGAAGCACGACGAAATGAGCGGACGTCCCCCCTGCACTGCCGCTGATGTACGCGGTCATCGTGATGGCGCAATACACCCCTTGTCCAGTGACTTCGGGTATGCGTTGTCCAAGCGCAACGTGGCCGGAGCAGTACGGGGACCGAATTGGAACACGGGCAGGGTCATCCGCGAGGATGGGGTCATGAGCGCCCAGATTCTCGACGGCAAGGCCACAGCGGCCGCGATCAAGTCCGACCTGACCGCCCGCGTGGCGGCCCTGAAGGAGCGGGGGCTGACACCAGGCCTCGGCACGCTCCTCGTCGGTGACGACCCCGGCAGCCGCTGGTACGTCAACGGCAAGCATCGCGACTGTGCCGAGGTCGGCATGGACTCCATCCAGCGTGAACTGCCGGACACGGCCACGCAGGAGGAGATCGAGGCGGTGGTGCGCGAGCTCAACGAGAACCCGGCCTGCACGGGTTACATCGTGCAGCTCCCGCTGCCCAAGGGCATCGACACCAACCGCGTGCTCGAACTCATCGACCCGGCCAAGGACGCGGACGGCCTGCACCCGATGAGCCTCGGCCGCCTCGTGCTGGGCGAGACGGGCCCGCTGCCCTGCACGCCCAACGGCATCCTCCACCTGCTGCGGCACCACGGCGTCGAGATCAACGGCGCCCACGTGGTGGTCGTCGGGCGCGGGATCACCGTGGGCCGCTCGATCCCGCTGCTGCTGACCCGCAAGTCGGAGAACGCGACGGTCACGCAGTGCCACACCGGTACGCGGGATCTCGCCGCGCAGCTGCGGCAGGCCGACATCATCGTGGCGGCGGCGGGCGTTCGGCACATCATCAAGCCCGAGGACGTGAAGCCGGGCGCCGCCGTGCTCGACGTCGGCGTGAGCCGCGACGAGAACGGCAAGATCGCCGGCGATGTGCACCCCGGCGTGGCCGAGGTGGCCGCCTGGCTCTCACCGAACCCGGGCGGCGTCGGCCCGATGACCCGCGCGGAGCTCCTGGTGAACGTGGTCGAGGCGGCCGAGCGGGCGGTGGCGGGGCAGTGAGCGACGAGGCGCCCGCGGGCGCCGCCCGGCGCCCCGCGCCCGAGCCGCCCCCGTCCGAACCCGCCGGGGACGCGCCGTCAGGCGCCGGACAGGCCCCCGCCGGGGACGCGCCGTCAGGCGCGGGTGACGCCCGCGCCGCCGACGCCCCGCACGAAGCGGACGTACCGGCGGTCCCGGCCGAGGACGCGCCGGCGGACGGGGACGAGGACGCCAGGGCGGGCAGGGGAGAGGACGCACCGGACGGGCCCGCGGCCGGGGCGCACCCCAACCCCCTGCCCGAGGAGGTGCCCGAGACGGTGGACTTCCCGCCGCCCGAGGGCGCGGGGCGCGCGGCCTCGGGGGACGCGCCCGCGCCCGCCAGGCAGTGGCCGCTGATCAGCGTGCTCGCGCTGGCGGCGCTCGGGCTGCTGACGGTCGGCGTGCACCCCTTCGACGCGGCCTTCCGGGTCGGCACGATCATGGTGGGCGCCGCGCTGGTCGGCGGGGCCGTACTGCGCAGGACCGTGCCGTCGGTCGGCATGCTGGCCGTACGGTCGCGGTTCACCGACATGGTCACGTACGGCGTGCTCGGCGTCGCCATCGTGCTGTTCGCGCTGATGATCCAGCCCAGGCCGTGGCTCGACATCCCCGTACTCCAGAGCGTGGTGCACTCGACCGTGCCGTAGCGATCCGCGCCATCCCCACGCGGTGTGATGGTCGGACAACAGTGGGAGACTGGGCCGGGCGCAGAACGCGCCGGAGGGAGGGGCCACATGGCGCGCCGTGCCACCGACCCGGCCGGTGAACTCGCTGACCGCATGCGGGAGCTGATCGACCGCAGCGGGCTCAGCCTCGACGCGGTCGCGGCCAGGACCGGCCTCAGCCGCGCCGACTGGGCGGCGTACGTGCGCGGTGTGCGCCGCCCGCCGCGCGAGGCCACCGCGGCGCTCGCCGAGGCGGTCGGCACCTACCGGGCGCCCCTGCTCGAACTCTGGGACAGGGCCGAGTTACGCGCACGCTCCGAGGGCGCCGTGCCCGAGCCGTACCCCGAGTACCCGGGCGAGCGGTCCACCGTACGGCTCCCGGCCGTGGCCGCCGAGCCGGCGGGCGATCCCGGTGAGCGCCGAGTCCCCGAAGGCCCGGGGGAGTCGGCCGGCGCCACCGCGCCGCTGCCCCGGCATGTGGACCGCGCGAGGCGGCCGGGCCACGCGCGCACCCTCACCCTCGTGTCCACCGCGGTCGGCGTCGCCCTCGTGGTGCTCGCCGTCGTCCTGCTGACCGGCCTCGGCGGCGGTGGCGACGCCCCTGCGGCGGCGGGCCAGCCCTCCGCCACGGATGCCACGGACGCCACGAACACCGCGGGCGCCCCGCACGCCACGGGCCGCACCACGGCCCCGCCGTCCGCCCCCTCCGGGCAGGCCGCGCCCCCGCGGCCGACGGGCCCCACCGCCGCGCCCTCCTCTCCTTCGTCTCTCTCTCCTTCACCCCCTTCACCCCCTTCGTCCCCTTCGTCTTCTTCGCCGTCCGCGTCGACCGGGGCCGTTCCGCCGTCCGGTGTGCGCTGCGCGCCCGGCACCTGCGCGGGGGCCGACCCCGAGGCCATGGGGTGCGCCTCGGGCCGCGCCCGCACCCTCGCCACGAGTGCCGTCGGCGGTGCGTTCGTCGAGGTCCGCTACAGCGCCGTCTGCGGCGCCGCCTGGGGCCGGGTCACCGGCTCGGCGTCCGGCGGGACGCTGCTGGTCACGCCCGGCGGGACGCCCGTACCCGCACAAGCGGGCACCGGCACCGGCACGTACACGCCGATGGTCGCCGCCCCCGAGCCGCACGGGCTGCGGGCCTGCCTGACCCTCGGCACGGGCGCGAAGGGGTGCGCCACCGCGCGGTGAGCCACGCCACCCGGGGGCACAGGTGTCCCGGGGCGCACGTCGGATAGCCTGGCCGGTGGATTTCTCTTCACATCAAGATTCGGAAGGTTCCGGCCCCAGCACCGGACCGCGGCCGCTCCGGGCGGTGTGGGGAGGCGTCCCGCACCCCGGGGACCCTCGAACACCAGGGCAGGGGCCCCCACCGCCAGCTTGCTATCGGAGATCGCCATGACCCGCACTCCCGTGAATGTCACCGTCACCGGCGCGGCCGGCCAGATCGGCTACGCGCTGCTGTTCCGCATCGCCTCCGGCCAACTGCTCGGCGCGGACGTGCCGGTCAGCCTGCGGCTGCTGGAGATCCCGCAGGGGCTCAAGGCCGCGGAGGGCACCGCGATGGAGCTGGACGACAGCGCCTTCCCGCTCCTCAAGGGCATCGACATCACCGACGACCCGAACAAGGCGTTCGACGGTGCGAACGTGGCGCTCCTCGTCGGCGCCCGCCCCCGCACCAAGGGCATGGAGCGCGGCGACCTGCTGGAGGCCAACGGCGGCATCTTCAAGCCGCAGGGCAGGGCCATCAACGACCACGCGGCCGACGACATCCGGGTCCTCGTGGTCGGCAACCCCGCCAACACGAACGCGCTGATCGCCCGCGCCGCCGCCCCCGATGTACCGGCAGGCCGCTTCACCGCGATGACGCGCCTCGACCACAACCGCGCCCTGACGCAGCTCGCGCAGAAGACCGGCTCCGCCGTCTCCGACATCAAGCGCCTGACCATCTGGGGCAACCACTCCGCCACGCAGTACCCCGACATCTTCCACGCGGAGATCGCCGGCAAGAACGCCGCGGAGACCGTCAACGACGAGACCTGGCTCGCCGAGACGTTCATCCCCACCGTCGCCAAGCGCGGCGCCGCCATCATCGAGGCGCGCGGCGCGTCCTCCGCCGCGTCCGCGGCGAACGCCGCCATCGACCACGTCCACACCTGGGTCAACGGCACCGCCGAGGGCGACTGGACCTCGATGGGCGTCGTGTCCGACGGTTCGTACGGTGTCGCGGAAGGCCTGATCTCCTCCTTCCCCGTCACCACGAAGGACGGCTCGTACGAGATCGTGCAGGGCCTCGACATCAACGAGTTCTCCCGCACGCGCATCGAGGCGTCCGTCAAGGAGCTCGAAGAGGAGCGCGACGCGGTCCGCGCCCTCGGCCTGATCTGATACGCCCCGCACGCCGAAGCGCCGGAACTCCCCATGGTGCACGGGGAGTTCCGGCGCTTCGTGCACAGATGCGCGTCGTCGTGCGGGTGCGCGTCGTCGTGCCGGGCCGCGCGGCGGCGGGTCTCAGCGGCCGAGCAGCTCGGCGCCGTAGCCACCCACCGCGCCCGACTCCGGGGCACGTCCCACGGCGGGTCGTGCGGCGCCCTGTCGCGGTGGGCGGCGCGGAAGGCGTCGGCCGCGGTGTGCGGCATGGCGTACCCCCCTCAGTGCCGGTGGGCGGCGGGCCGGTAGTGGCCAGGCACCATCCGGGTGCTGACGCCGAACCTGTTCCAGGCGTTGATCACGGTGATCGCGGCGATCAGGTGGGCGAGCTCCTTCTCGTCGAAGTGCGCGGCGGCCCTCTCGTACACCTCGTCGGGGACGAAGCCGTCCGTCAGGACCGTGACGGCCTCGGTCAGCTCGATCGCCGCGACCTCCTGAGCCGTGTAGAAGTGGCGCGACTCCTCCCAGGCGCTCAGCTGGATGATCCGGTCCGCTGACTCGCCGTGCGCCAGCGCGTCCTTGGAGTGCATGTCGACGCAGAAGGCGCAGTGGTTGATCTGCGAGGCGCGGATCTTCACCAGTTCGAGCAGGGTCGGGTCGACGCCCTGCCCGGCCGCCGCGTCCAGCCGGACCATCGCCCGGTAGACGTCGGGCGCGAGGGCCGCCATGTCGAGTCGGGGGGTGTGCTCGGGGTTGCGCTCCGCAGTGCTCATACGACCACCGTAGGCAGCAGATGGCACAGGCGTATGGTCCATTTCCATGACGGAAAAGCGGGCCACTTCACCGGATGGCGCGGACGGACCCGGCGCGCGGGGCGGGCGCGGACCCCGGGCCCAGGCCGGTCCGGGCGCCGCCACCGGCACCGGCACCGACCTGCACCTCGACCGCCTGGAGCCGCGGCCGGGCCACGGGCTGCGCGCCGCCCTGATGGAGGCGCTGCGCGAGGCCGTGCGCGGCGGGCGGCTCGCGCCCGGCACCCGGCTGCCGTCGTCCCGCGCGCTCGCCGCCGACCTCTCCGTCGCCCGCAACACCGTCGCCGACGCGTACACGGAACTCGTCGCGGAGGGCTGGCTCACCGCGCGGCAGGGCTCGGGCACCCGCGTCGCCCGCAGGGCCGCGCCGCGCGGCCCCGAACCCCGGGCGGCGCCCGTACCGCCAGGACCGGCGCACGGCGTCGGCGCACGCCTCGACCTGCTGCCAGGCAGCCCCACCCTGGCCCACTTCCCGCGCGCCCGGTGGCTGGCCGCGGCCCGGCGCGCCCTGACGAACGCGCCGTACGAGGCGTTCGGCTACGGCGACCCGCGCGGCCGCCCCGAGCTGCGCGCCGCGCTCGCCGGCTATCTGGCGCGGGCACGCGGCGTGCGCGCCGACCCCGGGCGGATCGTGGTGTGCGCGGGCTTCGTGCACGGGCTGCGGCTGCTCGGGGCCGTACTGGAGGCGCGGGGAGCGGGCGCGGTCGCCGTCGAGCCGTTCGGCGTGCCGCAGTACCGCGCGCTGCTGACCGGGGCGGGGCTGCGGGCGCCCGCGCTGTCCGCCGACGCGCGCGGCACCCGCACGGACGCGCTCGGCGCGGCCGACGCGGTCCTGCTCACGCCCGCGCATCAGTTCCCCACCGGCACGGCGCTGCCGCCCGAGCGGCGCGCCGCCGCCGTCGACTGGGCGCGCGCCACCGGCGGACTCGTCGTCGAGGACGACTACGACGGCGAGTTCCGCTACGACCGGCAGCCGGTCGGCGCCCTCCAGAGCCTCGACCCCGAGCGTGTCGTCTACTGCGGCACCGCGAGCAAGTCCCTCGCGCCCGGGCTGCGCATGGGCTGGCTCGTGCTGCCGCACGCCGTGGTCGCTCAGGCGGTGGCGGCCAAGGGCCACACCGACTGGGCGCCCGGCGCGCTCGACCAGCTCACGCTCGCCGAGTTCCTCACCTCCGGCGGGTACGACCGGCATGTGCGCGCGATGCGGCTTCGCTATCGGCGCCGCCGCGACCAGCTCGCCGCCGCGGTCGCGGAGCGCGCACCTGCCGTCCGGGTCACCGGCATCGCGGCCGGGCTGCACGCCGTGCTCGAACTGCCGCGCGGCACCGAGGACGCGGTGGTCGCGGCGGCCGCGGGGCAGGGCCTCGCCGTCGCGGGCCTGCGCGCCTTCGTCCACGAGGAGGCGCGCGAGCGGCCCGGGGTGCGCGAGCGCGACGCGCTGGTCGTCGGCTACGCGACCCCGCCCGACAGCGCGTGGCAGCCCGCGCTCGACGCCCTCTGCCGCGTCCTGCCCTGAGGCCGCGCCCCGGGGAGGCGGCGGCGGGCGGCGTGGCGGCGGGCTGCCCCGTCAGCCGCTCCCGGCGCCCTGCGGCCCCTCCGCCCCTTCTGCGGCCGAGGCCGCGGCGCGGTAGGCGCCCGGCGTCTGGCCCATCGTGCGGCCGAACGCGTCGACGAACGCGCTGGTCGTCGCCCACCCGCAGGCGCGCCCCGCCTGCGTGACGGTGGCGCCGTCGGCCAGCCGCAGCATCGCGTGGAAGACCCGCACCCGGGTGCGCCACTGCGGGTACGTCGTGCCGAACTCGGCGCGGAAGAGGCGCGCGAGGGTCCGCTCGCCCGCCCCGACCCGCCGTGCGAGCCAGGCCGCGGTCCGCGGGCGGCCCAGGTCCTCGGTGACGAGCCGGCACGCCTCGGCGAGCCGCGGGTCCTGCGCGGCGGGCAGCGTCAGGGGCCGTACGTGTGCGCGGCGCAGCCGGTCGTCGACCACGGCGCGCAGCCGCCGCGCCTCGCCCGCCGGCAGGTCGGGCTCCGTGCAGACCAGGAGCAGCTCGCGGAGCAGCCCGTCGACGGCCACGACGGTCGGCGCGTCGACCGGCAGGGGCGCGTCCCCGGGCGGGAACCCCATGGTGTGCACGCGGCTGTGCCCGTAGACGCGGTGCTCGTGCCAGAGGCCCGCGGGCGTCCATACGGCGCGGTCGCGCGCCGCGACCCAGGTGCCGTCGGCCGTTCTGACGGCGAGCACGCCCTCGCTCACGTGCAGGAGCTGGTGGTACGCGTGCCGGTGGCGGTCGATGAAGTGGCCCGACGGGTGCTCGTTGATGGTGACGGGCGCCGCAGGCGCGGTCTCGTGCGCCTCTCCGGCGGGGCCGGTCCACGCGTGGCTGTTCTCCGACATAGGCAGGCAGATTAACGGAAGAACGGCACGGTGGCCGCGTGGCAGCGTGGGCCCATGCCCATCGCACCCCGTACCGCGGCGCCCTCCCGCCCCGCGCACGCGTCCCCGCACGCCGCCGCGGCCCCCGAAGGAGCCGCGCGATGAGCGGGACGAGCGGGCAGCGGGCCACGGGCGCCCGGGAAGAGGAGAAGGCGCCGGGGGACGGGGCGGCGCCTGCGGGCCGCGGCCGGCTGCGCGGCCTCGCGCTCGACACCCGGCCGCTCGCCCACCCCGCGTACCGCAGGGTCCTGGTCGGCCAGGGCGCCGCGGTCATCGGCACGATGCTCACCGAGGTCGCCGTCTCGGTGCAGATCTACTCCCTCACGCACTCCTCGTTCTACGTCGGCCTCGCGGGCCTCTGCGGCTTCGCGCCGCTCGTCGTCTTCGGCCTCTGGGGCGGCGCGGTCGCCGACGCGGTCGACCGCAGGCTGCTCTACCTGTGCTCGTCGCTCGTGACCTGGGCCGCCACGCTCGCGCTGCTGGCCCAGACGCTCGCGGGCGCCGGCTCCGCCGCCCTGATCCTGGCGCTGATCGCGGTGCAGGGGGCGGGCTTCGCGGTGTCCTCCTCGACGCGCGGCGCCCTCGTCCCAGCGATCGTGCCGCGGCACCTGGTCCCCTCGGCCAACACGCTGATCTACAGCGTCGGCAACGTGGGGCAGGTGCTCGGGCCGCTCACCGCCGGCGCCCTCGTGACGCTCCCGCACGGCTTCGCGTACGCCTACGGGGCCGACGCCCTGCTGTTCACCGCCTCGCTCCACTCGACCCTGCGGCTGCCCACGCTCCGCCCGGCCGACGGCGTGGCCAGGCCCGGCGCGCGTGCGGTGTGGGAGGGGCTGCGGTTCATCGGCGGCAACCCCGTCCTGCTGATGTCGTTCGCGGTGGACATCGCCGCGATGGTGCTCGCCATGCCGGAGGCGCTCTTTCCACAGGCCGCCGCCGTCCGCTTCCACGGCGGGGTCGGCCTGCTCTACTCCGCCGTCGCCATCGGGTCCATGCTGGCCGCGCTGTGCAGCGGCTGGATCGGGCGGGTGCGCCGCCAGGGCGCCGTGCTCGCCTGCGCGGTCGTCGCGTGGGCCGTCGCGATCGCGCTCGCGGGCCTCGCCGGATCCCTCTGGCTCGCGGTGCTCCTGCTGGCGCTCGCCGGGGCCGCCGACCTGGTCAGCGCCGTCTACCGGCAGACCATCCTCCAGACGTACGCCTCCGACGGCATGCGCGGGCGCATGCAGGGCGTCTACACGGTGGTCGTGGCCGGGGGCCCGCGCCTCGGCGACCTGCGCGCCGGGGGCATGGCGGCCGCCACCTCGTTCGGCGTCGCCTGGTCGGGCAGCGCCCTGCTGTGCGCCGTCCTGGTCGCCGCGGCCGCCGTAGCCGTCCGCCCCTTCTGGCACTACCGCCCCCCGGCCGCCGGGCCGCAGGGCGCCCCCGGTGTGCCGCCCGGCGCGGCTCCCGCGCCGCAGGACGACGCCGCGTGGCGCGTGGAGTAGGCGGCCGCCCCGCGGCGCACGGCGACCCGGCCTGGAGCCGCGCGGCCTCAGCCTGCGACGACCTCGCGGAGGCGGGCGAGGCCCCAGTCCAGGTCCTCCTTCGAGATCACCAGGGGCGGGGCGAGGCGGATCGTCGAGCCGTGGGTGTCCTTCACCAGGACGCCCCGCTCCATCAGGCGCTCCGAGATCTCCCGCCCGGTGCCGAGCGCGGGGTCGATGTCGACGCCCGCCCACAGGCCGCGCCCGCGCACCGCGCGCACCGCGCCGCCGCCGCCCGCCAGGGCGCCGAGCTCGCGGTGGAGATGCGCGCCGAGCTCGGCCGCGTACCCCTGGAACTCGCCGGTGCGCAGCATCGCGAGGACTTCCAGGGCGACCGCGCACGCCAGCGGGTTCCCGCCGAACGTCGAGCCGTGCTCGCCCGGCCGGTACACGCCGAGCACCTCGGCGGACGAGACCACGGCCGACACCGGGACCACGCCGCCGCCGAGCGCCTTGCCCAGCACGTACATGTCCGGGACGACGCCCTCGTGCTCGCAGGCGAACGTGCGGCCCGTGCGCCCGAGCCCCGACTGGATCTCGTCCGCCACGAACAGCACGTTCCGCTTCCGCGTCACCTCGCGCACCGCCGCCAGATAGCCGGGCGGCGGCACCAGGACGCCCGCCTCGCCCTGGACCGGTTCGAGCAGCACCGCCACCGTGTGCTCGCCCACCGCCGCCTCAAGCGCCGCCGCGTCCCCGTACGGCACGACGTCGAAGCCCGGCGTGTACGGGCCGAAGCCGGCGCGCGCCTCCTCGTCGGTGGAGAAGCTGACGATCGTCGTCGTCCTGCCGTGGAAGTTGCCCGCCGCGACGACGATGCGCGCCCGGCCCTCCGGCACGCCCTTGACCTGGTAGCCCCACTTGCGCGCCGTCTTCACCGCCGTCTCGACGGCCTCGGCGCCCGTGTTCATCGGCAGCACCGTCTCCATGCCGCACAGCGCGGCGAGCTGCTCGCAGAACGCGGCGAACCTGTCGTGGTGGAAGGCGCGCGAGGTCAGCGTGACCCGGTCGAGCTGGGCCTTGGCCGCGTCGATCAGCCGGCGGTTGCGGTGGCCGAAGTTGAGCGCCGAGTACCCGGCGAGCAGATCGAGATAGCGGCGCCCCTCGACGTCCGTCATCCACGCGCCCTCCGCGGACGCCACGACCACGGGCAGCGGGTGGTAGTTGTGCGCGCCGTGCGCCTCGGCCGAGGCGACGGCCGCTTCCGTGCGGCCGGGAACAGTGGGCACAGGCTCCTCCGATCGTTCGGCGCGGCAGCGCTCCCGCGCCGGTTTCTACCGTGTACCTGCCCTCTCGGCCGGAAAATCCATCCTCCGCTCCTGCGGCGATCCGCTCAGGCGCCCCGCCCCGCTAGGGTGGTGCGCGCAGGGTGACTGGCGTACGCGGAAACGACCGCGGGGGAGCCCCGCGGAAGCAGCCGTGCGGACCCGCACGTCCGCACCGAGGTGTCGCCCCGCCTGGGCACCGGGACCCGACCGCTGACACGGACCGTCCCGGAGGACGCCGCCATGGCCGACACACTCCCCGCCCCTGCCCCCGCTCCTGCCGCATCCCCCGCCGCCGCGGCGCGCCGCCCCGCGCTCGCCGCCGCCGACCCCGCGCTCGCCGCGCTCGTGTCCGCCGAGGAGCGCCTCCAGGCCGAGACGCTCCGGCTCATCCCCAGCGAGAACTACGTGTCGCAGGCCGTGCTCGACGCCTCGGGCACCGTCCTGCAGAACAAGTACAGCGAGGGCTACCCAGGCCGCCGCTACTACGAGGGCCAGCAGGTCATCGACCAGGTCGAGACGCTCGCCGTGGAGCGCGCCAAGGCGCTGTTCGGCGTCGAGCACGCCAATGTGCAGCCGTACTCGGGCTCGCCCGCGAACCTCGCCGTCCACCTCGCCTTCGCCGCGCCGGGCGACACCGTCATGGGCATGGCGCTGCCGATGGGCGGGCACCTCACGCACGGCTGGGGCGTCTCCGCCACCGGCCGCTGGTTCCGCGGCGTCCAGTACGGCGTACGGCGCGACACCGGCCGCCTCGACCTCGACGAGGTGCGCGACCTGGCGCGCAGGGAGCGCCCCAAGGTGATCTTCTGCGGCGGCACGGCCGTGCCCCGCACGATCGACTTCGCCGCCTTCGGCGCGATCGCCCGCGAGGTCGGCGCGGTCCTCGTCGCCGACATCGCCCATATCGCGGGCCTGGTCGCGGGCGGCGCCCACCCCTCGCCCGTGCCCCACGCCGACGTCGTCTCCACCACCACGCACAAGACGCTCCGCGGCCCGCGCGGCGCGATGCTGATGTCGCGCGCCGAGCACGCCAAGGCCCTCGACAAGGCGGTCTTCCCCGGCCTCCAGGGCGGCCCGCACAACCAGACCACCGCGGCCGTCGCCGTGGCGCTGCGCGAGGCGTCGGACCCGGCGTTCCGCACGTACGCGCACGAGGTCGTCGCCAACGCCCGCGCCCTCGCGGACGAACTGCTCGCCCGCGGCTTCGACCTCGTCTCGGGCGGCACCGACAACCACCTGATCCTCATCGACCTCACCCCCAAGGGCGTGCCGGGGAAGGCGGCGGCGAAGGCGCTCGACCGCGCCGGGCTCGTCGTCAACCACAACGCCGTCCCCTACGACCCCCGCAAGCCCTTCGACCCCTCCGGCATCAGGATCGGCACGCCCTCGCTGACCAGCAGGGGCCTGACCACCGCGCACATGCCGACCGTGGCCGACTGGCTCGACCGGGGCGTCGCGGCGGCCCGCACCGGCGACGAGGCGGCGCTCGCGGCGCTGCGCGCCGAGGTCGCCGAGCTGATGGCCGCCCACCCGGCGCCGGGACTGCCCCTCGGCTGACCCGGCCGTGCCCCCGGGCGCGACGCGTCCCACGGGCCGTACGGCACGGCCCGTGGGACGCACCTGAGACAATGGCGGCATGCCTTCAGACCGTCCCCGCGCCCTCTCCGGCATCCAGCCCACGGCGGGCTCCTTCCACCTCGGCAACTACCTCGGCGCAGTCCGCCAGTACGTCGCCCTCCAGGAGACCCACGACGCCTTCTACATGGTCGTCGACCTGCACGCCATCACGGTCCCGCAGGACCCCGCCGAGCTGCGGGCCAACACCCGCCTCGCGGCAGCCCAGCTGCTCGCCGCCGGGCTCGACCCGCAGCGCTGCACGCTGTTCGTGCAGAGCCACGTCCCCGAGCACGCGCAGCTCGGCTGGGTGATGAACTGCATCACGGGCTTCGGCGAGGCGTCCCGGATGACGCAGTTCAAGGACAAGTCGGCCAAGCAGGGCGCCGACCGCACCACCGTCGGCCTCTTCACGTACCCGGTGCTCCAGGTCGCCGACATCCTGCTGTACCAGGCGGACGCGGTGCCCGTCGGCGAGGACCAGCGGCAGCACATCGAGCTGACCCGCGACCTCGCCGAGCGGTTCAACGGCCGCTTCGGGCACACCTTCACGGTCCCCTCGCCGCACATCGTCAAGGAGACCGCGAAGATCTACGACCTCCAGGACCCGACCGTCAAGATGAGCAAGTCGGCGTCCACGCCCAAGGGCCTGGTCAATCTGCTCGACGAGCCGAAGGCCACGGCGAAGAAGGTGCGCAGCGCCGTCACCGACACCGGCTCTGAGATCGTCTTCGACCCCGCGGGCAAGCCGGGTGTGAGCAATCTCCTGACCATCTTCGCGACCCTGACCGACACCCCGGTCGCCGACCTGGAGAACCGGTACGCGGGCAAGGGCTACGGCGCGCTCAAGACCGACCTCGCCGACGTGATGGTCGACTTCGTCACACCCTTCAAGGAGCGCACGCAGGCGTATCTGGAGGACCCCGAGACCCTGGACTCCGTGCTCGCCGCCGGTGCCGAGAAGGCCCGCGCCGTCGCCGCCGAGACCCTGGCGGCCGCCTACGACCGCATCGGCTTCCTCCCCGCCAAGCACTGAGCAGCCCCCCGGGTGCGGCCTTGGGCCACTTGGCCGCAGGAGCCCCGCCGGGACTGCGCCGCACGGGGGCAGCGCGGCCCGGCAGCGGCCGGACCCGCGCCCGCCGTGCGCGGAAACGGCCGGCGATCACGGACACTGGTCAGGGACCCCGTGCCGGGGCCACACTGGCGTGCGTCCGGGCGCCGGCCGACAAGGACGGCAAGTCCGGCAAGTCCGGACGACAAGTCCGGACGAAGGGTCGAGAGTGAGGAGATCGATGTGGGGACCGTAACGCTCGGCGTTTCGATCGCGGTCCCGGAGCCGTACGGCAGCCTGCTCCAGCGGCAGCGCGCGAGCTTCGGGGACCCGGCCGCACACGGCATCCCCACCCACGTCACCCTCCTGCCGCCCACCCGGGCCGAGTCCGAGGCGCTGCCCGTGGTGGAGGCGCACCTCGCGGCCGTCGCGAGCGCCGCCCGCGCCTTCCCGATGCGGCTTTCCGGCACCGGCACCTTCCGGCCCCTCTCCCCGGTCGTCTACGTCCAGGTCGTCGAGGGCGGCGCCGCCTGCACCTGGCTCCAGAAGCGGGTACGGGACGCCTCCGGCCCCCTCGTGCGCGAGCTCCAGTTCCCGTACCACCCGCACGTGACCGTCGCCCACGGCATCGCCGACGAGGCGATGGACCGGGCCTACGAGGAGCTCGCGGACTTCGAGGCGTCCTGGGCCTGCACGTCCTTCGCGCTCTACGAGCAGGGCGAGGACGAGGTGTGGCGCAAGCTGCGCGAGTACGCCTTCGGCGGCAGCGAGACCCACGGCGTGCCGACCCAGGGCGGCGCACCCCACCACCGGGCGCCCGTACGCCGCTGACGCGCCGCCCCCGGGCGGCAAACGGGTGTGCGCACGCGGCGCGGACTTGGCAGGCTGCGCCCATGGACCAACCGCACACCCACGCCACCGGCCCGCACGGCGACCTGGCCACCACGCGGCTCACCCCGGCCCTGCTGCGCGGCGCGCTCGACCTCGAACCGACGGAGCACGGCCTGCTGCCGCACCGGCTCCCCGCGCGGGCGCGCGCCCAGAACACCGACGGGCAGCTCGCCATGGCCGAGTCCCAGCCCTCCGGCGTACGGCTCGCCCTGCGCACCCGCGCCACCGCGGTCGAGCTCGACGCGCTGCGCACCAGGACCGCCTACGAGGGTGTGCCGCCGCGCCCCGACGGCGTCTACGAGCTGCTCGTCGACGGCGAGCCCACCGCGCGGGCGAGCGTGACCGGCGGCAACGTCCTGCTGATCGACCTCGCCACCGGCGCACGGCACACCACCCCAGGGCCGGTCGGGACCGTGCGCTTCGCGGGCCTGCCCGCCCGGGAGAAGGACATCGAGATCTGGCTCCCGCACAACGAGACGACCGACCTTGTCGCCCTGCGCACCGACGCGCCCGTCCACCCCGTGCCGCGGGACGGGCGGCCGGTCTGGCTGCACCACGGCAGCTCCATCAGCCACGGCTCCGACGCCGCGGGCCCCGCGAGCACCTGGCCCGCGCTCGCCGCACGCCTCGGCGGCGCCGAGCTGGTCAACCTGGGCTTCGGCGGCGGCGCCCTGCTCGACCCGTTCACCGCGCGTGCCCTGCGGGACACCCCGGCCGACCTGATCAGCGTGAAGATCGGCATCAACCTCGTCAACGCCGACCTGATGCGGCTGCGCGCCCTCGGGCCCGCCGTGCACGGCTTCCTCGACACCGTCCGCGACGGCCACCCCGACACGCCGCTGCTTGTCGTCTCCGCGCTGTACTGCCCGATCCACGAGGACACCCCGGGCCCGAGCCTCCCGGACTTCGGCGACCTGGCCTCGGGGCGGCTGCGGTTCCGCGCGGGCGGCGACCCGGCCGAGCGCGCCACCGGCAAGCTGACACTCGGCGTGATCCGCGAGGAACTGGACCGCGTCGTGCGGCAGCGCGCCGCAGACGACCCGCACATCGGCTACCTCGACGGCCGTGAACTCTACGGCGAGGCCGACCACGCGGACCTGCCGCTGCCCGACGGGCTCCACCCCGACGCCGAGACCCACCTGCGCATCGGCGAGCGCTTCGCCCGGCTGGCGTTCGGACCCGGCGGCCTGCTCGCGCCTCCGGCGGCCTGAGGCGGCGAAGGGTCCCGGCCGCCGGGCGGCTCACTCCGGCTGCGCCGCCCGGTAGAGGGGGCCTGGCAGGTGCCGCAGCGCCGCCATCACCAGGCGCAGCCGCCCCGGCACGTAGACCGTGCGGGAGCGGCGGCGCAGCCCCAGCTCGACGGCGGCCGCCACCTCCTCGGGCGTGGTGGAGAGCGGCCCGGGGCCCGGCTCGGCCCCGGCCCTGGCCCGCACGGCCGCCGGGCGCACGGTCATGACGTGCACGCCCGTGCCGTCCATCGCCTCCCGCAGGCCCTGCGTGAACGTGTCGAGGCCCGCCTTGCTCGACCCGTAGATGAAGTCCGCGCGGCGGGCCCGCTCGCCCGCGACCGAAGAGAGCACCACGAGCGCGCCGTGCCCCTGGGTCTGCAGTGCGGCAGCGCACACCAGCGCGGCCGAGACCGCGCCCGTGTAGTTGGTCTGCGCGACACGCACCGCGTCCGGCGGCGACGCCTCGTCGTGCGCCTGGTCGCCCGCGACGCCGAAAGCGAGCAGCACCAGGTCGATGTCGCCCTCGGCGAACACCTTGCCCAGCACGTCCTCGTGGGAGGCGGGGTCCAGCGCGTCGAAGGCGACCGTGCGCACATCGGGCCCTGAGCCGGGGCCGCCGCGCAGCGCCCGCAGCCCGGCCGCCGCGGCGTCGAGCGCGGGGGAGGGGCGGCCCGCGAGCCACACCGTGCGGGCCCTGCGCGCGATCAGCCTGCGGGCGGTGGCCAGGCCGAGCGCCGAGGTGCCGCCGAGCACCAGCACGGACTGCGGGGCGCCGAACGCGTCCTTCATGGGGAACTCCTGACTCGTGGAGAGGGCGGGCTTTCCTGTCGTGGCGTGCAGAGCTGCTGCGGCGGTCCCGGCCGGCCCGGGGCGTGGCCGCCGGGAGTCAGAGCGCCAGGCGGCGCGCGAGGTCGGAGGTGAGGACGCCTGCGGGGTCGAGCGCGGCACGCGCCGCCCTGAACTCCGCGACGCGCGGGTACATGGCGGCGAGCAGGTCGGGCCGCAGCCGCGCGTCGTGCGCCAGGCACACCCGGCCGCCCGCGCCCGCCACCTCCTCGTCCAGCTCGTCGAGGAACCGGCCGAGGCCCCGCGCGCTCGCGGGGATGTCGAGCGCGAGGGCCCAGCCGGGGAGGGGGAAGGACAGCAGGCCGCTGCCCTCGGCGCCGAGGCGCTGGAGCGCCGCGGCGGCCACCGGGAGGCCGCGCCGCGCCACCGCGCGGGCGATCCGGTGCAGCGCGTCCTCGTGGCCGCTGCCGACCGCGCACTCGTACCGCACGAAGCCGCTGCGGCCGTACGCGCGGTCCAGCCGCGGCGGCGGCGCGAACGGCCGGGCCAGCGGGTGCAGCCGCCGGCTCCTGCGCCGCGGCGCGGCCCAAAAGCGCAGCGCGTTCAGGGCACGCGCCGCGCCGGTGCCCAGCAGGCCGTCGGGGACCAGCGCGGCGGACAGCGCGGGCAGCCGGGCCGCGTGCGCGGCGAGCGCGGGCGGCAGCGCCCCCGAGACCAGCCCGGCGGGCGCCGGGCAGGGCTCCCTGGCGTGCGGCGGCAGCGCGTCGAGCGGGACGTGCAGCGCCCGGGTCAGCACGCCCCGCCCGAGCGCGGGCCCCCGGGCGAGCAGGTCGAGCCACGCCGTGGCCGCGCGGTGGCGGTGGCCGGTCAGGCTCAGCCGGGAGAGCGCGTCGTCGAGGCCGGAGACCCGCTCGGTGTCCACGGCGAGCAGGGCGGTCGACACCCGCCGCAGCCGCACGGTGGCCGACAGGATCACCCCCGTCAGGCCGAGGCCGCCCGCCGTGGCGTCGAACAGGGGCGTGCCGGGCACGACCGTGCGGACGGTGCCGTCGGCGGTGAGCAGCAGCAGCGAGACCACGTGCCGGGAGAACGAGCCCGCGCTCTCGTGGTCGCCCCCGTGCAGGTCCACGGCGAGCGCGCCGCCCACGGTCGCCCCGCCCGAGCCCGGCGGTGCGGGCAGGGCCGGCAGCACGGGCAGCGACCAGCCGAACGGCAGCAGCGCCTGCGCGAGCCGCTGCAGCCGCACCCCCGCCTCGCACACCACGAGCCCCTCGTCGGCGTCGACCGCGCGCACCCGGTCGAGCGCGGTCAGGTCGAGCACGGTGCCGCCCGCGTTGCGCGCCGCGTCGCCGTGCGCGAGTCCGAGGCCGCGCGCCACCGCGCCCCGCCCGTCAGGCGCCGCGCTCGCCCGCAGGGCGGCCGCCGCCTCCTCGTAGGAGCGGGGGCGGGCGAGCAGCGAGGTGGTCGGCGCGGTACGGCCGCGCCCGGTGAGCGACCCGAAGTCGAAATCCGGCAGTGCGGCGCGTGAGCCGTGTGCGGCGCGGGATGCGTCAGGGGTCTGGGCAGCCATAGGGGCGACGGTATAGCCCAGTAGCGACTGTAATGCCCATATTCGTGCGGTAGTCGCGGTACTCGTATAAACAGGTGGATCGTGCGGTGCCGCCGCGTACGCAACCGATGTCTCCGCGATCCGGGGGTAGATCTGCTTCATGGACTGGCTGAAAAAACTCCCCGTCATCGGCCCGTTCGTCGCCCGGTTGATGCGGACACACGCCTGGCGCTCGTACGAGACCCTCGAACGGGTGCACTGGTCGCGGCTGGCCGCGGCCATCACCTTCCTCAGCTTCATCGCCCTGTTCCCGCTGATCACCGTCGCCGCGGCGATCGGCGCCGCGCTGCTCAGCAAGGACCAGCTCGACCACGTCCAGCGGAGCATCTCCGACCAGGTCCCCGGCATCTCCGACCAGCTCAACGTCCAGACGCTCGTCGACAACGCGGGCACCGTCGGCCTCGTCGCCGGCGCGCTGCTGCTGTTCACCGGCATCGGCTGGATCGGCAACATGCGCGAGTGCCTGCGCGCGGTCTGGGAACTCGACGACAAGCCCGAGGGCAACCCCCTCGTGCTCAAGGCCAAGGACGGCCTCGTCCTCGTCGGCCTCGGCCTGGTCGGACTCGCCTCGCTCGCCGCCTCGGGGCTCGGCTCCACGGCGATCGGCTGGACGGCCGAGCACCTCGGCATCCCGGAGAACGGCCCGACCGGCGTCCTCCTCCAGGGCGGCTCCCTGCTCATCGCCGTACTCGCGGACTTCCTGCTCCTGCTGTACGTCCTGACGCTGCTGCCGCGCGTGCAGCCGAAGAGGCGCCGCCTCGTCGTCGCCGCCCTCATCGGCGCGGTCGGCTTCGAGGTGCTCAAGCTCCTGCTCGGCGGCTACATCAAGGGCGTCGCGGGCAAGTCCATGTACGGCGCGTTCGGCACGCCCGTGGCGCTGCTGCTCTGGATCAACTTCACCGCCAAGCTCCTGCTGGTCTGCGCCGCCTGGACCGCCACCCCGAGCAAGGGCGAGCCGAGCCGCGTCGAGCTCAACCGGCGCGAGGCGGAGGAACGCGAGCGAGCCAAGGCCGAGGAGAAGGCCGCCGCCGACGCGGGCCCCGCCCCCGCCGGGGGCGGCGCGCACGGCTCGACCGCGGGGTGAGCCGCGCCCGGCCCCGCGTACGGGCGTCCCTCGGGGGGCGGCCGCACCGCCCCCTCCGGGCGGCTCAGGCGCCGGGGCGCCGCGGCCAGCGGCGGTTGACGAACCAGCCGCCGGCCCCGAGGACCACCAGCACACCGCCGACGATCGCCAGCGCCGTCGTCCCCACCCCGGAGCCGTCGTGCGCGGCCGCGGCCTGCGCGGGCCGCCCCGAGGCCGCGCCGGGCGACGGGTCGGCCGAGGAGCCGGCCCGCCGGGTGTCACCGGCCGACTTCGGCGGCACCAGCCTGCCCACGGGCGCCACCTTGCCGTCCGCGGCGAAGCCCCAGTCCAGCAGCGACGACGCCTCCTTGTAGACCGCGTTGAGCTCCTTGGACGACGGGTTCATCACCGTCACGAGGACGACCCGCCCGTTCTTCTCCGCCACGCCCGTGTAGGTGTTGCCCGCGTTCGTGGTGTAGCCGTTCTTCACCCCCGCGAGCCCCGGGTACGGCGTCACGCCGTCCGCGCCCGTCAGCAGGCGGTCCGTGTTCTGGATCTGGAACGACCCGCGCTTCGCGCCCTTCTTCTTCGGCTGCGCACCCGGGAACTGGGCCGTCACCGTCGAGCAGTACTGCCGGAAGTCCTTGTTCTGCAGGCCGGAGCGCGCGAACAGGCTCAGGTCGTACGCGCTGGAGACCTGCCCCGGCCGGTCGTAGCCGTCGGGCGTGACGACATGCGTGTCGAGCGCCTGGAGGCCGTCCGCGTGCTGCTGCATCTCCTTCACCGTGTCCGCCACGCCACCGTTCATCGCCGCCAGCACGTGGACCGCGTCGTTGCCCGAGCGCAGGAACACCCCGAGCCACAGGTCGCGCACCGAGTACGTCTGGTCCTCCTTGACCCCCACCAGGCTGCTGCCCGCGCCCATCCCCTCCAGGTCGGCCGAGGCGACCCGGTGCTCCTCGGTGCTCGGGAGCTTCGGCAGCAGCGTGTCGGCGAACAGCATCTTCAGCGTCGAGGCGGGCGGCAGCCGCCAGTGCGCGTTGTGCGCGGCCAGCACGTCCCCCGTCTCCGCGTCCGAGACGATCCACGACCTCGCCGTCAGCTTCTTCGGCAGCGCGGGCACCCCGGCCGCCGCGGCCACCTGGGTCCCCGGCAGCCCGAGGCGCGCCCCGCCCACCCGGGACATCCGCGCGGGCGGACTCGGCGGCTTGGACTCATGGGTGCCGTCCCCCGCGGCCGCCCACGCGGGGGCCACGGCGAACACGGGCAGCAGGGCGGCGCACACGGCGGCGACCGCGGACTTCTTCACAGCAGACACGACCGAAAACGTACAGGGCACCGCCAGGGGTTTCGACGGCCGAGGTGACGAGGACCACCCGCCGCGCCCCCGGCCGAGGGCCCCGCGCGCGGGCGGCGATACTGGAGCCATGAAGCTCAGCCGCCCGGTGTCCTGGTTCCTGCTCGCCTTCGGTGTCTGGAGCTGGTTCATCTGGATCACTTTCGCGAAAAACCTGTGGCAGGACGGCAGCGGCCTCGCCTTCGACGACGCGGGCCGGCCGACCGCCTACTTCTGGGTCCACCTGCTGCTCGCCATCGCGTCCTTTCTCCTGGGGACGGCGATCGGCGCCATCGGGTTCCGCGGCCTGCGCGCCCTGAGGGCCGGGACCGCCCCGGCCGCCCGCGACTGACGCGGGGTCACCCCGGCGGGGTTGTGAAGGAGTTGTGATCACCGCCCCCTGGCGCCCAGGGGTGCGGCCCGCGAGCGCGGGGGCCCGTGTCCGCGGGGGCGGCGTCACGGCCCGGGGCCGGGCGGGCGCGGTGGGTCGATGGTGGCTGCGCGACGGTTGTGGAGTCGGCGTGACCACGGCATGATGCGGACGGATACGGACGTGTCACGTTTCGGCCGGAGGCCGGGGCCGCGGCCGTGCAAGTGACCCGACCGCCGCCCGTTGTACCCAATCGTTACTTTCCCTTGCGAAGTGCGTGTGATTGGGTGACGCCGTCGCGGTCCGGGGTGGGCGTGACATACGAGGGGCACAGCGAACATGCGGTCGATCCGTCTCCGAATACTGGTTACCTGCGTCGTGCTCGCGATCATCGGCGTGGGCGGGTGGCAGCTCCTGCCGTCCGGTGGCGACGGGGAGAAGCCGATCACGGTCGGCACGACGGACATCGTCAGCTCGCTCGACCCCGCGGGCGCGTACGACGCGGGCTCCTGGGCCCTGTTCAACAACATCTACCAGTCGCTGCTGACCTTCAAGCCCAGCTCGACCGTCCCCACCGGGGACGCCGCGCGGCGCTGCGGCTTCGAGGGCACCGGCCTGCTGACGTACAGCTGCACGCTCCGCAAGGGCATCACGTTCTCCAACGGGGACGAGATGACCGGCGCCGACGTGGCGTTCTCGATCAACCGCGTCGTGCACATCAAGAACCCGCAGGGCCCCTGGTCGCTGCTGTCCACGATGAAGTCCGTCGAGGCGCACGGCATGACCGTCACCTTCCACCTCAAGACGCCCGACGCGACGTTCCCCTCCAAGCTCGCGACCGGCGCGGGCGCCATCGTCGACAGCCGCCAGTACCCGGCGGACCGGCTGCGCGGCGGCCAGACCGCTGTCGGCTCGGGCCCGTACCTGCTCAAGGCGTACAAGCCCGGTACGTCGGCGACGCTCGTGCCCAACCCGGAGTACGTCGGTGCCGTCGGCGACACCGGCGGCCCCGTGGACGTCGACTACTTCAAGACGCCCGACGACCTGAACGCGGCCTGGCAGGACAAGAAGATCGACGTCACGCACCGGCAGATGCCGCCCTCTGTCGTGGCGAAGGTCGACGCGAGCTCCGACGACATGCACGTCACGGAGGCCGCGAGCGCCGAGATCCGCAACATGGTCTTCAACGTCCGGGGGAGCTCCCCGATGGGGAGCGCCGCGGTGCGCAAGGCCGTCGCCGAAGTGATCGACCGCAACAAGATCACCGCGAACGTGTACGACTCGACGGTCGAGCCGCTCTACTCGCTGGTCCCGCAGGGCATCACCTCGCACAGCACCGCCTTCTTCGACACGTACCCGAAGCCGGACCCGGCCAAGGCCAGGTCGCTGCTCGCGGACGCCGGGGTGCACACGCCGGTCGCCTTCACCCTCGCGTACTCGCCGAGCGGCTCGGCGGCGCCCGAGTCCGCGGAGATCAAACGCCAGCTCGAGGCCACGGGCCTGTTCAAGGTGAAGGTCGTCAGCAAGGAGTGGGCGGCCTTCCAGAAGGGGTACGCGGACGGCGACTTCGACGCGTACACCATCGGCTGGCTGCCGGACTACCCGGACCCCGACGACTTCGTGGCGCCGCTCGTGGGCAGCGACAACACCTTCCACAACGACTACGCGAACGCCAAGGTGAACAGCCTGATCACGGCGACGCAGAAGTACTCGCAGCGCGGCCAGGCGTCCGACGACTTCAAGGCGGTGCAGCAGGCCGTCGCCGACGACGTGCCGCTGCTGCCGCTGTGGCAGAAGAAGGACTACGTGCTGAGCGCGGAGAACATCACCGGCTCCCAGTACCTCTCGGACGGCACCGGCATCTGGCGGCTGTGGGAGCTCGGCCGCATCTGACGGCCCTGGGCAGCCCGGGCGTCCCGGGCTCCGTCCGCCCGCAGGGCGGGGCCGCTCAGGGCGCCTCGCGGCCGGTGCCGCCCGCCGCGCGCCCGCCGCGCGCTGCGGCGGCCCGGGCCATGCCCGGCAGGAAGTCCGCGCACAGCTCCTGGACTTCGCGCACCAGCGGACGCAGCACCCGGAAGCGGGACAGCGCGATGCCCCGCGCGGTCAGCCGCGCGCCGCGTCCTGCGAGCCTGCGGGAGCGCGCGGCGCCGGGGGAGCGGTCGAAGACCCAGAACAGCACGAGCCCCATCTGCGCCAGCCACATCAGCTCGGGCAGCGCGTCCGCGAGATCGTCAGGCACCCGGGTGCGGGAGCCGGCGAGCACCTCCCGGTGCACCGCGATCGCGGCCTCGCGCGCGTGCGCGGACTCGGGCGAGAAGGGGCTGAGCGGGCTGTCAGGGTCCGCCGCGTTCTTGAAGAACTGCCCGGCGAACCGGTGGTAGGGCTCGGCGATGTCGAGCCACGCGCGCAGCACGCCCCCGAGCCGCTCCTGGAGGCCCGTCTCCCGGGCGAGCACCGGCACGACGGCCTCCCTGTGCTGCGCGGCGATCCGGTCGTAGAAGCCCTGGACGAGGTGCTCCTTGGACGAGAAGTAGTAGTACGCGTTGCCGACCGAGACGCCCGCCTCTGCGGCGATGGCGCGCATCGTGGTCCTGTCGTACCCGCGCTCCTGGAACAGGCGCAGCGCCGTCTCCAGGATCAGGGTGCGCGTCTGCTCGCTCTTGGGGGCCCTGCGCCCGGTCCCGTCGGTGCCGCGCGCGGCCGCGCCCCGGTCGGCGGTGTGGTTCTCGTCCGTCACGCGACCAGCCTAGGGAGTGCCGCCGCACGGACCGCGTCCGCCCGGAGAGCCGGCCGGTGGCGTCGGTCGGTGGGGGCGGGCCGGCGGGCGGCCGCCCCCACCGGTTCCCGGTCACCGCGGCGGGCCACCGCAGGCCGCCGGCACCCCGGTCGTGGACCCGCCGGGTGGCGCGCCCGTGCGGGTCACGCGGCTCGCTTCGCCCCGGCCTGAACAGGGCCGCCACAACCGGCCGTTCTGGCGGCCGGCGCGCACACCCGGGTCCCCGCGCTTACGGAGAGTGCCCCTCGCGCGGCACACTGTGCGGCATGGCTTCCGCTTCCCCCGCCGAGGGCGCCCCGGTCCCGCTCGCAGCGACGGCGGTACGCGCCGAGCTGACCGCGGCGGGCGGCGGCGCCGCCGCGCCCCGCGGGGCCGGCGCCGGCGTGCCCGCGCTGCTGCTCACCGCCGCAGGCAGGCCGGCGGGCGGCGGCCGGGGCGGCGCCGTGGACCTGCGGGCGCTGCCCGCCGCGGTCGAGCGCGTGCTGTTCCGCGTACCGGAGACCGACCGGGCGCCCGGGGCGCTGCTGCGCATCCTGCGGGCCGACGACGCCGCCGAGCTCGCGGCGGTCGCGGTCGCGGGGGACGGCCCGCACGCGGGCGGCGAGCTCTACCGCGCGGGCAGCAGCTGGGCCTTCCGTGCGCTGTCTGCCGCGGGGCCGCACGCCGCGCAGCCGCGGGTGCCCGCGCAGGGCGGGCCGCCGGGCGCCGAGTGCCTCGGCAGCGGCGCCGAGTGCCTGCCGCCCGCGCTGCGGCGCAGGCTCGCCGCGCGCACCGAGCAGGCGGCCATGAGCCTGCGCACCTACGGCGCCCCGGGCGCCCGGGCCGGGGTCGCGCTCGTCCTCGACGCCTCCAGGACGATGTCCCCGCTGTACGCGCGCGGTGCGGTCGCCGACGTGGTGGAGCGCGTCGCGGCGGCGGCCGCCGTGCTCGGCGGCGGACGGCTGCGTGCCTGGACCTTCGCGACCCACCCCGCGCGGCTGCCCGACTGCGTACCCGGCGAGCTGCCGCAGTGGCTGCGGCTCCATGTGCGCCCCGGGCAGCTCGCGTTCCTCGGCAGCCCGCGGCGCCGCCGCCGCGGGCTGCGCCCCGGGCAGATCGACATGCGCTGCGTCGGCGTGCACAACGAGACGCACCGGGCCGTCGCCGAGGTGCGGGCGCGGCTGCGGCGGGAGGCCGCACCCGTGCCGACGCTCGTCGTCCTCGTCACGGGCGGCGGCGTGCGCCGGGGCCCCGAGATCGAGCGGCAGCTGCGCGAGGCCGTGGCGGAGCCGGTCTTCTGGCAGTTCGTCGGCCTCGGCAGGGCCGCCGACTACGGCGTGCTGCCCGGGCTCGGCGCGCCGGGCGGCGGCCGCCTGCCCAACGCCGGCTTCTTCGCGCTCGACGACGTCTGCCGCACGACCGACGCGGAGCTGTACGACCGGCTGCTGTGCGCCTTCTCCGGGTGGCTGGCGGCGGCGCGCCGCACGGGCGTGCCCGGCTGAGGCGGGCCCCGCCCGCGGCGGGCCCGCTCAGGCGCTGAGCGAGCGCGCGTACCTGAGCTGCCCCCGCACGTGCGGGACCGTGGCCGGGTGGGTGACCGGGACGACCGTCGAGTGGTGCCGCCCCGCGCTGACCACGGTGACCTGCACGAAGCCGGTGGTGGTCCGCTCCTTCACCAGCAGGAACAGCAGCCCGAGGAGGCAGAAGACGAAGAACACCGCGGCGAGGACGATCGCGTACGGCGGGACGCGCTCCTCGGTGCGGGACATGTCCATCGCGCTCCACACCGCGCCGTGCAGCGGCAGCGTGCCGGAAGGCGTCACGATCCGGCCGGTGTTCAGCACGGTGATGTCGCCGATCGCGACCAGCGTCGAGCCGCCCGCGAGCGCCGTCGGCTCCCGCCCGCCCGGCGGCTCCCAGGGGTGCTCCGCCTCCCAGAGGCCGGGCCAACCGCCCTGCCCCTGCCCGTCGTTCGCGTACGGGTTGGGCTCGCTCATGCCTCTTCCGCCTCCCCATGCGGCCTCGACCACGATCTGCGTGCGTCGATCCTGGCACAGAAGAGACCCGCCCCCGCGTGCGGTGCACGAGGGGGCGGGCGCGGTGCTCGGGAGCGAACGAGCGGGTCAGAAACGGCGCGTGATGAGCGCCCTCTTGACCTCCTGGATCGCCTTCGTGACCTCGATGCCGCGCGGGCAGGCGTCCGTGCAGTTGAAGGTCGTACGGCAACGCCACACGCCGTCGCGGTCGTTGAGGATCTCCAGGCGCTGCTCCCCGGCCTCGTCACGCGAGTCGAAGATGAAGCGGTGCGCGTTGACGATCGCGGCAGGGCCGAAGTACTGCCCGTCGTTCCAGAACACCGGGCAGGACGACGTGCACGCCGCGCACAGGATGCACTTGGTGGTGTCGTCGAACCGCTCGCGGTCCTCGGCCGACTGGTGGCGCTCGCGCGTCGGCTCGTTGCCCGTGGTGACGAGGAACGGCATCACGTCGCGGTACGCCTGGAAGAACGGCTCCATGTCCACGACCAGGTCCTTGAGGACGGTCAGGCCCTTGATGGCCTCGATCGTGATGGGCTTGGCGGCGGCGCCCGACTTGTCCAGCGAGACGATGTCCTTGATCAGCGTCTTGCAGGCGAGCCGGTTCTTGCCGTTGATCCGCATGGCGTCGGAGCCGCAGACGCCGTGCGCGCAGGAGCGGCGGAAGGTCAGCGACCCGTCGAGCTCCCACTTGATCTTGTGGAGCCCGTCGAGCACGCGCTCCTTCGGGTCGATGTCGATCCGGAAGTCCTGCCACTGCGCCTCGTCGGAGACCTCCGGGTTGAAGCGGCGGATCCGGAACGTGACGGTGAGCAGGTGCGCGGAGGCGGCGGAGTCCGACTCCACCCGGTCCATGGTCGGGGTAGCCATCAGTACTTACGCTCCATCGGCTGGTAGCGGGTCTGGACGACCGGCTTGTAGTCGAGCCTGATGGACTCGCTGCCGTCGTCGCCGACCTCGCGGTACGCCATCGTGTGGCGCATGAAGTTCACATCGTCGCGGTTGGGGAAGTCCTCGCGGTAGTGACCGCCGCGCGACTCCTTGCGGGCCAGCGCGGACACGGCCATCACCTCGGCCAGGTCGAGCAGGTTGCCCAGCTCGATGGCCTCCAGGAGGTCCGTGTTGAAGCGCTTGCCCTTGTCCTGGACCGCCACGTTCTGGTAGCGCTCGCGCAGCTCGGCGATCCGCTCGACCGCCGTCTTGATGGTCTGCTCGGTGCGGAAGACCATCACGTTGGCGTCCATGCACTCCTGGAGCTCGCCCCGCAGCACGGAGACGCGCTCCTTGCCCGTCGACGACAGCAGCCGCTCGACCTGCCCGAGGACGAACTCCTCCGGATTGTCGGGGAGTTCCACGAAGTCGTGGCTCGCGGCGTACTCGGCGGCCGCGATGCCCGAGCGGCGGCCGAAGACGTTGATGTCGAGCAGCGAGTTGGTGCCGAGGCGGTTCGCGCCGTGCACCGAGACGCAGGCGACCTCGCCCGCCGCGTACAGGCCGGGCACCACCGTGGTGTTGTCGGCGAGCACCTCGCCCATCACGTTGGTGGGGATGCCGCCCATCGCGTAGTGCGCGGTCGGCTGGATCGGGATCGGGTCCGTGTAGGGCTCGATGCCGAGGTACGTGCGCGCGAACTCGGTGATGTCGGGCAGCTTGGCGTCGAGCTGCTCCGGCGGCAGGTGGGTCAGGTCCAGGTAGACGTGGTCGCCGGCGGGACCGCAGCCGCGGCCCTCGCGGATCTCCGTGTAGATGGAGCGCGAGACGACGTCGCGGGACGCGAGGTCCTTCATGACGGGCGCGTACTTCTCCATGAAGCGCTCGCCGTCCTTGTTGCGCAGGATGCCGCCCTCGCCGCGGGCGCCCTCCGTGAGCAGGATGCCCATGCGCCAGATGCCCGTCGGGTGGAACTGGAAGAACTCCATGTCCTCAAGCGGCAGGCCGCGCCGGTAGCAGGCCGCCTGGCCGTCACCGGTGAGGGTGTGCGCGTTGGAGGTGACCTTGAAGAACTTGCCGCTGCCGCCGGACGCGTAGATCACGGCCTTCGACTGGAAGATGTGGATCTCGCCGGTCGCCAGCTCGTAGGCGACGACGCCCGCCGACCGCTTCACCCCGTCGACCTCGACCATGATCTGGTCGAGCACGTAGAACTCGTTGAAGAACTCCACGCCCTCCTTGACGCAGTTCTGGTACAGCGTCTGGAGGATCATGTGGCCCGTGCGGTCGGCCGCGTAGCAGGAGCGGCGTACGGGGGCCTCGCCGTGGTTGCGGGAGTGCCCGCCGAAGCGGCGCTGGTCGATGTTGCCCTCGGGCGTCCTGTTGAAGGGCAGGCCCATCTTCTCCAGGTCGAGGACGGCGTCGATGGCCTCCTTCGCGAGGATCTCGGCGGCGTCCTGGTCGACCAGGTAGTCGCCGCCCTTGATCGTGTCGAAGGTGTGCCACTCCCAGTTGTCGTCCTCCACGTTGGCGAGCGCGGCGGCCATGCCGCCCTGCGCCGCACCGGTGTGGGACCTGGTCGGGTACAGCTTGGTCAGGACGGCGGTCCTGCTGCGCTTGGTCGACTCGATGGCCGCGCGCATCCCGGCGCCGCCTGCGCCGACGATGACGGTGTCGTACTTGTGGATCTTCATGGGTGTCGTCAGCCCCGGCTCTAGCGGATGTTCGGGTCGAAGGTGAAGATCACCAGCGTGCCCAGCAGGACGGTCCAGATGGTGGCCGCGTAGAGCAGGCCCTTCAGCCACATGCGGGTGGCGTGGCGCTCCGCGTAGTCGTTGACCACGGTACGCAGACCGTTGCAGCCGTGCAGCATGGCGAGCCACAGCATCGCCAGGTCCCAGATCTGCCAGAACGGGTTGGCCCAGCGGCCCGCCACGAAGGCGAAGCCGATCTTGGAGACGCCGCCGTCGAGCACGAGCTGGATCAGCAGGTGGCCGAGGACCAGGACGACGAGGACCACGCCGGAGAGCCGCATGAACAGCCAGGCGGCCATCTCGAAGTTGCCGCGGGTCGACTTGGGCGTCTTGCGGGTGCGGGCGCGGGGCGGCTCGATGACGGGGGCCGGGTGGTCGGCGTCGAACAGGCTCGCGCCCTCGACCTCGCCGATCCCGGAGCCGGCCGCTGAGGTGGTGTCTGCGGACATGGGTCTCTAGCTCCCGAACACTTGACGGAATGCGTGGCCGAGCACGGGGTACAGGGCGCCGATCATCAGCACCAGCCACAGGACCACCGCGGACCACAGCATCTGCTTCTGGTAGCGCGGGCCCTGGGACCAGAAGTCCACGGCGATCACGCGCAGGCCGTTCAGTGCGTGGAAGAGGATGGCGGCCACCAGGCCGTACTCAAGCACCGCGACGACAGGGTTCTTGTAGGTCGCTACGACGTGGTCGTAGGCCTCGGGGGAGACACGGACGAGAGCGGTGTCCAGCACGTGTACGAACAGGAAGAAGAAGATGAGGACACCGGTGACTCGGTGAGCCACCCAGGACCACATGCCTTCCCGGCCGCGGTACAACGTTCCAGCCGGCACGGAAAACCCTCCGGAAGCGGGGATCGGGGCCGGCCGCCATCTTTTACTTGGTCAAGCACAGTGGTGTCGGTCGCGCCCGGCCGGGTACGGTCCACCGGCCCCGGCCATGTTAGCGACGAGTTGTCGGTCGGCTCGCCCGGGGGTCGCCGGTGTGATCGAACCCGCAGTCAAACAGCCACGGACGGGCTACCGGAGCAGGGGCGATTCACCGCTTCCCCGGCATTTCGGGCGACCTTCCGGGCGCCGGGACCGTCGGCGCCCGACCCCCGGGGTCTTCCTCGGGCCCCGCGTGTCGCGCCACCAGCGCAGCGAGGCGGGTACGGGCGAGGCCGCGCAGCTCGTCCCTGGCCACCGCGCGCTCCTCCTCCGGGTCGTTGCCGAGCCGCGCCCGCACGCCCGCGAGCACCTGGTCCAGGTACTCGTCGGGGGCCCGCCCCGCAAGGCTGATCACGAAGGTGTGGCCGAAGCTCGCCTCGTACGCGGCGAACGCGGCCCGCAGGGCGGTCAGCGCGGCCTGCGGCACCTCGGCCCCCGACAGGCGGGAGCAGCGGTCGGCCGCGGACTCCGCGGCCAGCGCCTGCCCGAGGTCGGCGGGGGAGAGGTCGTAGACCGCCTCGTCGGCGGCGGCGAGCAGGGCCGCGACATCGGGGTACGGTCGGTGGGCGGCGACCCTGCGGGCCCACCGCTCGCTGCCGCAGCACCCGAGCAGGGCCTCGTGGGCGGTGTCTGCGGGAGCGCCGTTGAAGCGGCGCAGCCCTGACTCCTCGCGGGACAGCAGGGGAGGCTCCTCGTACGCGTCGTGGGATACGGCCGGGGACATGCTCATCTCGGTGGCGACGACCGGTGCGGTGCCCCGACGCCAGGGTCTCTCGTCTGGATCATGGCGGGCTCGCGTGCCCCGGTGCCGCGCCTCGCGGCGTTGTCGTCGGTCGCCATGGCTCCGCCATGGCTCCCTCCTCCGCCTTGCGATCCACGGCACCGGACCCCGCTCCCTGATCCGCCCTGATCCAGACGAAAGACCCTAGCGGGCGCGCGGGAAGTCGACCGGTTCGCGCACACTCTTTCACTCGTACGAAGAAGTTTCGACATGCGGCGTGGACGCCGGCGTGGCAGGTTCGCACCAGGACTGCCCGTCCGAAGGGCCGGCAGGCCCCGAGGCGCGGCCCCCGCGACGGCCGCTCAGGCACCACCCGGCGGCACAGGAGGAGCCAGGATCATGAGGCAACCGCGCAGCACACTCGGCGCCGCGACGGCGGCCGTCGCGGCAGGCGCGCTGGCGCTCACCGCGTGCCAGGGCGGCTCGTCCGGCGCGCAGAGCACCGGGTCCTCGCCCGCGCCGTCCAGGACCGCGGCCGCGGCGACCCCCACGCCGACCCGCAGCTACCCGCTGTCGAGCGCGCCGCGCACCGTCCCGTCCGTGCGGCAGTTCACCGCCGCCCACGGCCCCGGCTGGCGGCCGACCCCGTCGAGCGGCGTCGTGGTGGCCTCGGGGAGCGCGGGACAGGGGCTCACGGACGAGGCGCAGCTCATCGCCGAGGAGCTGAAGATCCACTACCGGGGGACCGCGGCGGCGCGCCCCGGCGACGTGGAGCTCGCGCTCGGCGGGAGCGGCGCCGCCGAGTCGTACACCCTCACCACCAGCGGCGGCCGGGTCGTCATCAAGGGCCCCGACCAGTCCGGCGTCTTCTACGGCACCCGCACCCTCAAGCAGTCGGTGCGGGCCTCGGGCGACATGCCCGAGGGCGTCGTGCACGACCGGCCGGCGAAGCCCGAACGCGGCCTCAACCTCGACATCGCACGCAAGTTCTACCCGGCGAGCTGGATCGAGGCGCGGCTGCGCGAGATGGCCGACCTCAAGCTCAACGAGCTCGGCCTGCACTTCTCCGACGACCAGGGCTTCCGGATCGCGTCCAGCAGCCACCCCGAGGTGGTCTCTGCGCAGCACCTGACGACCGCGCAGACCAAGCAGATCATCGCGCTCGCCACGCGGCTGCACATCACGATCGTCCCGGAGATCGACTCGCCGGGACACCTCGCGTCGGTCATCCACCAGCACCCGGGCATCCAGCTGCGCAACGCCTCGGGGACCACGTACCAGGGCGCGGTCGACATCTCGAACCCTCAGTCCGCGAAGATCGTCGACCAGCTGCTGACGGAGTACGCGAAGCTGTTCCCCGGCCCGTACTGGCACATCGGAGGCGACGAGTACCTGGCGCTCACCGCGTCCGACCCGCAGACGAAGTTCCCGCAGCTGGCCGCGGCCGCCCGCAAGAAGTACGGGCAGAACGCGACCGTCCAGGACCTCGCGACCGACTGGATCAACGCGCGGGCCGCCGTCGTCGAGAAGCTCGGCAAGAAGCCCAAGGTCT